>JAHEIO010000045.1:0-8063 GCA_024639325.1 Gammaproteobacteria bacterium | reverse complement strand
GTCATTGCGAATTCAGTATTTAGTCATTGCGAATTCAGTATTTAGTCATTGCGAACGAAGTGAAGCAATCCAGCACTGTTGTCATACAAGAACTTCTGACGCCGCGTTCTGCCACGCGCGGCTTGCGGATTCGTATCGTGAGCCTAATCGGGGCGGGATCACAGCCATTTCTTCTTTTTGAAAAATGCAAGCAGTACCAATGAGGTTGCAATAAAGCCGAGCCACAGCGCCGGGTAAGACCATTTCCATCCAAGTTCCGGCATGTATTCGAAGTTCATGCCGTAAATACCAGCGATAAACGTCAATGGAACGAAAACCGACATAAATACGGTGAGTACTTTCATGACTTCATTCATCTTGTTGCTCACGCTGGATATGTAGATGTCCAACAACCCCGACATCATGTCTCGATGCAGCTCGATTGCTTCCGTTATACGTATTGCATGGTCGTACACGTCCCTAAAATACATATGCGTTTTTTCATGAATCAATTCGCTCTCGCTTCTTAGAATTGCGCCCAGCAGTTCCCTTAAAGGTGAGGTGTTTCTGCGTATGTCGATCAGTTCACGCTTGATCCGCTGAATATCCACGAGCGTTTGCGGCGTGGGGTCCGTCAATAATTCATCCTCGATTGAATCAAGTTTTTCATCGAAGGAATCTAACAGTGAGAAGTTCAAGTCGACGACCGTATCCAGGATTGTATACGCCAGATAGTCGGATCCCAGGCTCCTTAATTGACTCCTGTTGTTCTTGATCCTCCGGTTAATCGGGAGGAATACGTCGTCTTTTCTTTCCTTGAATGTGAAAACGAAGTCGCTGAGAACCAAAACGCTTACCTGTTCGTAGTTCGGGGAAAGTTCATCGCCTTCCAACGACACCACTTTCATGACTATGTATAAGTAGTCGTCATATTCCTCGAATTTAGGCCTTTGATGAGTGTTCAATATGTCTTCCAGGACGAGTGGGTGGATATTGAAAGCCCGACCAACGGCCTCCACGAGTTCGATGTTTTTCAAACCTTCGACATCGACCCATGTAACCGTGCCTTGACCTTTGTATCGGAGAATTTCATCTACCGATTGCACCGTCCGCTCTTCAATCGACTCCTTGCTCCAGTCAATGACAAATATCGTGGAGTCGGCATCGAATACCTCGCCCACGTGAATAAGGGCACCCGGCGGCATTCCCGCTTTTCTAGAAATATTGCTCGAGGAATCAGACATAACCATGCCCTCGCAAATAGGTTGGAAACGAGAAACTACCGCTGCTTTTGGATGACCGAGCTTACTTCAATGCGCGATCCCGGCGCAATGCAGGGGCGGTCTGTCCGTCTCAATATGCGCTGGGTGAACTAAGCGCCGTCACAACCGGTTGTTGTGTGTCGAACTGATGATTGACGACTCTCGCCGTTCACTACCATTTGAAAAGTTCCTGGCGATACAGCGTTCCGTCCTCGTCGGTATCCAAGCGATTGAAGTCCAGGTCGCGCAAATACAGATATTCCTCCTTTGAGAGACGGCCGCTATCGTCCTGGTCGGCTTGATCGAATGCCTCCGGATTGACTTTGGGAAGCTCCGACGGGACCAGCTCGTCGTCGTTGTCGCCGTCGCGCAATTCGAACAAGACCTCGAGTCGTTGGTCGAACTCTTCCCGGTCCAATACACCGTCGTTGTTCAAATCCGCTTTTTCCATGGAAATAGGCGGCAGATTCGTGCGCAACTCCGGCTCATTCGTAGTGGTCTGGCAGGATGCCAGGACGAGGCCCAGAACGGCAATCATTTTTGTGCTGCGCATTTCACCAATTCTCGTTTCTATATAGACCGATGATAATCGATTAGTCGTCCGCTTTGCATAGCACCAAAACAGTCACAATCACCGGCAAATATTTCGACTTTCGAGAATCGATGAAAGTCACACGCCGCAAATGTCTCGACCCGGTCCACACATCGATCAGAGGCTTGCTGAATTATTTTAACGAAACAATGGATCCGTCACGTTGTTTTTGGCGGCCGGTTGAGTTGAATTTCCAGAGGTCTGCTGCTGTCGATGTGCACGTCGCGCTGAGGAAAGGCGATAACAATACCCGCCGCATCGAATTTGTCGTTGACGGCTTTGTGCAGCGCCGTTTTCGTATCCAGACGATTGTCCATGCTTCCCAGGTAGGTGCGCAGCTGAAGCATCAGGGCATTATCGCCGAATTCCTCGAACGAACATATCGGTTTGGGTTCCTTGAGCACTTCCGAATTTTCGTCTGCTGCCTCCATCATCAGCGCCATGGCCCTGTCCACATCCGACCCGTAAGCCACGCCCACCGTGATGACGACGCGGTTCATTTTGTCTGACAGGGTCCAGTTTATGACCTCACTGGTAATAAACTGTTTGTTGGGGATCAGCAGCTCCTGCTTGTCGTAATTGATGATGGTTGTTGCGCGAATGCGGATGCGGGACACGACACCCGTGACGTTATTGACGGTGACTACGTCACCGACGCGGATCGGCCGTTCGAACAGAAGGATGATGCCGCTGATGAAGTTGGCCACGATCTCCTGCAAACCGAAGCCCAGGCCTACGCTGAGGGCGGCCACCAGCCACTGGATGCTCGACCACTGCAGTCCGATATTACTGAAGGCAGAAAAGATGCCAACGCCAATTATGGTGTACTGTGACAGCGCCGTGATGGCGTAGCGCGCGCCTGGGTCCAACGGCAGACGCTGCAGAAGAGAGATCTCCAGTATCCCGGGCAGATTCCTTGCCGCCAATATCGTGATCAATATGATAATGAGACCCGTCACCAGGTCACCGAGCGTGACCGGCACTTCTTTGGAGATTCCATCCACCAGGCGCGTCGCCTCCAACGGCAGCTCGGTGGTGTTGAGAAACGCCACGGCGGGGAGCAGATCATTCCAGATTATCCAGGTGCCCAAAACCGCGCCGAACAGGTAGCCCGCATGAATGAGGCGTTTCGCCTGTTCGTTGAGCTGATTGAAGTTCACTTCCGGTATATCAAGGGATATAGGTGACGTTGCGTCGTCTTCGCGGATTTCCCCCCGTTCACGTTTGGCGCGCAGCTCGTCACGCCGGCGGATGGCATCGTCGAGGCGCAGGCGACGCTCCGCGATATAGAGCGAGCGAAGCAGCAGTTCTTTGAAAAAAAACAGCCCGACGAAAAACCACAAAGTCATTTCGACGCGTTGTGCCAGATACAGTGCGCTGTAGTGGTAACCCAATATGGAGGTAGCCATCAGCGCCAGCGGTAAAATTATCAGGGCGGGCAACCAGAGGAAACGCAGCTGGGCCAGGGAATTGCTCGTCGGACTCTGCTTTCCGGCGTCGGCAATCACGCCCTGCCCTTGAAACAGACGGTATACGAAGATCGTCGAGACCATCATGAGTACGATGAAAGCGAATTGACCGATGAGCTGTGCCGACTGGGGCGCATCGCCGCCGCTGGACAAGGCGATTAGAAAATGCAGTAACACGGCCGCGGGTATCAGCCACCCGAGCTCCCGGGCTACGGCCTCCCTGCCCGGTTTACACCAGTGTAGATGCCGGTCCCCGAGGCCCTCCGTCAGACATGCCTGCCGGATAAAGCTCAGGCCGGCCAGAACGAGTCCCGCTTTATACAGGCCGCTGGCGACGGTAACGGTGAACGGAACAGACGTGGGCATCTGTTTCAACAGCCAGCCAAAGCCGATCAGCAGCAATGGCAGGGCACCAATGATGACCAGGCTCAGGCCGAGTGCCTGCAGGGTCAATCCGAACGAGTCGGAGCGAATCTTAGCAGTGCTCCGGCCAAGCTCCACCAGCCGTGCTCTTGCTTTACGGCGATTTTTCCACAATAAAGCGAACAGTCCGATCAGAATCAGCGTAGCCCCCAGTCGATCGCGCGTCAGGGTCCACACATCCCGTGTCAAATGTGCCCAGTTGCCTGGCGAAAGGAACCATAACAGGGCGTTTGCCCACCGCCCGCTGTCCGCCAGGGCTTGTATGTCAGCGCTTGGAATCCACAATAACTGGTCGTCGATATATTCAACAAAAGCACGCGATACGTCTACCAACTGCCTCTCTGACAGGTCCAGCGCCGTGAGCCGACTAATATACAGGCCATAAACATTCTGCAGCTCATTGAGGGAATCGCGCCTGGCCCTGGCGAGATCGCCTGCCTGACTTGTCAGCTGTGTTCTCTCGTCTGCCGGCATTGCCGGCGGGAGGCTCGCCTGCACCTGTGCTTCAATACGCTGAATATTGGAGCGCTCCCTAAGCGATTCGTCGATGTCGAGCTGCCGGTCGGTCGCCCGGTTTATCTCCGCGTTTCTTTGGCTGGAGGTGCGGCGATAATTCTGCAGCGACGGAAGGCCTTCCCGGCGATGCCTGAGCATTTTCCCGATCGATGCGCTCTGGCCCACTACGTCCACCCGCTGACGAGTGCGTTCGAAATCCGAGTTGATCTCCTGCAGCCTCTTGCGGGCCGAGTCGAGCTGTGTCACCACAGATTTCTCTTTGACTACGAGTTCTTCCAACTCGGTGCGGTAACCGGCGTTTTCCCTGGCTATGGTTTGAATCGCCGAGGGCAGCTCAGCCGTCTGCTGTTTGAGGGTTTCGGCCTCCTCCCGGGCGACTCTGGCGCGCGTCTCCCGGGCCTGCTGGACGACCTCATCCAGGGCGGCCAGACGGGACTCGCGGCGGGCGAGCTGCGACTGCAATAGATGCTTTTCGGACTGGGCGAGGGTAGTCAACAGATTCAGACTGCCAAGACGCAATTTAAAGGTCTCGAGTTCGGTCTGACGCAGCGCAAGGCGCGACTTCAGCGCAAATAAGCGAGCCTGCGACAGCGCCGGCGGCTCATTCGGCACCGTGGTGCGCAAGTCCGTCTCCAACTGTTCGATCCGTTTCAAACGATTTTCGATTTCCTCGGTGAGACTCTTCGAACTCACTAGAATACGAGCCAGTTCGTCTTCCTGGCTTTTTAGTTCCTCCCGAGTCTGGGCGACATCGAGCGCTTCCTGGTTGACAATGATTTCGAGCTGATCAAGGTTCGATTCTTCGGTGATCGACTCCACCGACCAGCTGTCGCGGGTTGGTCGGGCGAGCTGTTCACGTATCTGCTCGATACGGCCAGGGGCTGATGTAATCACTTTTTTCAACCCGGTCAGCTCGTCTCTTGCCGTGTTCCCCGCGTCTATCCACTTTACGGCCTGGTCGAAAAACTCCAGTGCCTTCTTTTTCTGTACTTCATTCAAAGCGGCATCCGACTCGACGGCTTTGCGGGCGGCATCGAGCTGATCGAGCGTCGGGATCTCGTGATCCGGCATCGTCAGGGGCTGAGTATCGCCGGGAGAAGTTTGTTGGGAATAAACCGCGGAGCTTCCGATGCAGGATAGTGCCAGCGAGATGGCGGTCAGGACGGGCACTAAAATGCCGCGCCATGACATGGAACGGTGTGCTGCGGATAAGGAATCTGCGTCACGCCCAGCCAGCAGACAACGTTGGACGGTCGATTCAATCATGTCGATAGTCGCTGACTTGCAGCGATAACTCGTTGGAAAGTTCATCTTTGATCATCGTTCACGGTGATGCATATACTACGTCGCTGCTGGATCACGGTATTGCGGTCTGGATCAAACGTATTCAACATGACGCGTAAGAAGGATCGTAAACAGCTTCATTCCAGATATTGTGCCAAGTCTTGCCCGAATATTGCACCAGTATCCCGAGCGATGATGCTGGACGCCACAATCCAGAAGTTGCCGTAGGACAACACGGCTCAAATGCTTCACTTCGGTGGCAATGACCAAATACTGAATTAATAAGAGTTTCCTAAAATTGAAGTTTCGTCGGCCTAGCTTAAGACATTTCGTACCAAACGTAATGCGTAGGACCGAGGCGCCGGCTCCGCCGTTCGTCCGGTCAGTCGGGGATAGAACAGACCGATCTTGAATTCGAAGAGGAACCGAATTAGATTATCTCCGACAATCGGCCGAATTCTTGAACGATTCTTCAAACCGATATGCCCAGGCGACGCCGATTCATTTACAGGGGCCGTGATGCGCCGACCACCGGTGAACGACGAGAAAGCCTCAAGTTCGTGCGACCACAGTTCGCTCCGATCGAAACTATTTGATCGGTGTGGCGGATCGACGCGAGGTTCGGGTGTTTTCATGGACGAGCGGCAACCAGCTACAACCACTG
This sequence comes from Gammaproteobacteria bacterium, assembly GCA_024639325.1. Lineage (GTDB taxonomy): Bacteria > Pseudomonadota > Gammaproteobacteria > Arenicellales > JAANXG01 > JAHEKE01. Next base: position 1,874 of record JAHEIO010000045.1, on the reverse strand, counting down.
GAATCGAGGAGACAACTATGAAAGCAAAAAAACTATCGGTAGTAACACTCTGCGCGCTGGTGCCGTTCCTTTCCGTTCCGGCATATGCGGCAGGCGACGAAAAAAACCTATCGAAACTGGGTTCATTCAAAACCACGGGGACCCAGCCGGGTGAACGTATTGGCCAGGAAGGGAAGTTCGCCGACAACCTGCGCACTGTCCTGCAGACCATCAAACTTCCCGACGGGTTCAAAATCGAGCTTTTCGCCCTGGCGCCGGACGCCCGCCATATGGCAATAGGGCGGAACAAAGGCACCGTGTGGATCGGCACTAAGAAGTCCAAAGTATGGGCGGCAACTGACCGCGATATGGACAATGTTGCCGATACCGTGGAAGAGTTCAGTCCGAGTGTCGCATTCGACATACCGAATGGCGTCTGCTATTCGCCAGATGGTTTCTTGTTCGTTGTCGAGCGCAACCGGGTATTGATGTTTCCCGCCGCGGAATTTTTCATGGAGAGTCCGGACACCGTAGCGGTGCCCATTGTTCCTCAAGGCGAATTGATTCCGGCGGAGGAGGAGTCCTACAACCACACCGCCAGGGTCTGCGCGATCGGTCCGGACGACAAGCTCTACGTTAGTCTCGGCCAGCCATTCAACGTATCACCACCTGAAAAGCAGGACCTTTACAATAAAGTGGGTATCGGTGGCATCATTCGCATGAATCGAGATGGAACGGGTCGCGAGGTCATTGCCACCGGCGTCCGAAACTCGGTCGGGCATGCCTTCAATCCCGCCGATGGCAGCCTCTGGTTCACCGACAATCAAGTCGATGGCATGGGCGACGAAACCCCTCCGGGCGAATTGAATCGCATGCCCGAGACGGGGATGTGGTTCGGTCATCCCTACTACGGCGGCGGCGAGGTTTTCACTAACGAGTACAAGGACCAGGAAATACCCGAAGCCCTGCTCGCCAAGTATGTTCCCCCTCAGGTTGAAACGGTGGCCCACGCCGCTGACCTGGGCATGATGTTCTATACGGGTAATATGTTCCCCGACAAGTACAAAGGAGCGATCTTCAGCACCCAGCACGGTTCGTGGAACGCTACCAAGCCGCGGGGTGCACGGGTCATGGTGACATTTCTTGACGCTGATGGAAACGCCGCTGAGACCGTACCCTTTGCCGAAGGCTGGTTGCAGGAGAACGGGGTTTACTCGGGACGCCCGGTGGACGTGCAGCAATATGTCGACGGTTCCATACTGGTGTCGGACGATAAGGCTGGCGCCGTATATCGAATCTACTACGAGAACTGAGCCATCCCGTTACTGAGAACGAGCGGAGCGGGCAAGATAGGGTCCGCTCCGCCAATCGACTGGTTTTCACGTGTGAAGCACCTGTGCACAGCCGTCGCAGCTCCTGCGGCCGCCTTTACTGTGTTTATCGCGTCGGCCGGGGATCTGGCACTCGGTAGAGCGAAAGTCGAAGGCTTATGCCAGACGTGTCACGGCCTCGACGGGCAGGCGACAGTTGCTATGGCCGCGAACCTGGGCGGCCAGCAAAAGGGCTACATGGTGATCCAACTGGAGGCGTTTCGCGACGGTAAACGCCAGCATCCGCAGATGTCTATTATTGCGCAGAGCCTCTCGGACGAGGACATCGAGAATGTTGCCGAGTGGTACTCAAGTATTCGTGTAACCGTTGAGATGCCAGACTAGCACCTCCGCATTTCTCACCAGGTTCCCGAGCTAGTTGCTGTCCAGAAAAAGCTTGAGTCATTGCGAGGAGTGCGCCGAAGCTGCGAGCGAAGCGTGGCAGGACGCGGCAATCCAGCGCTGTAGTTAAAGAATTTGTTTCACTGGATTGCTTCGCTACGCTCGCAATGACAGGTATTCTGG
>JAHEIO010000307.1 GCA_024639325.1 Gammaproteobacteria bacterium | reverse complement strand
ATCGCTCTTAACTGGGCCATCTGCTGCGCAAGCTCGGCCTTGGCGGTGGCAAACTCCATATCGGAATCCGCGGTTTCCATCGCCTGCCTGGCTCTTTTCTCTGCCTCCAAAGCCTGCGCCTCATCCAGATCCTTGGCCCGGATCGCAGTATCAGACAGGATGGTCACCACATGCGGCTGCACCTCGATCATTCCGCCTGAGACGAAGAAGAACAGCTCCTCGCCGTTTGAAGTTTCGACCCTTACTTCTCCCGGTTTTAGCTGTGCCAGGAAGGGTGCATGGCGGGGATAAATGCCCACCTCCCCCATCTGGGCCGGCGCATGGACAACATTTGCCGTGCCTGAATATATCTCTTCTTCGGCACTGACAATATCAACATGCAGGGTCATCGCCATTTAGTATTTACCTCAATCCTAAGTTACCGTCTTCGCTTTCTCCGGCACTTCGTCGATGCCGCCAACCATATAGAACGCCTGCTCCGGGTATTGATCCATCTCGCCGTCCACGATCATCCTGAACGCGCGGATGGTATCTTTCCGGTTCACGTACTTGCCGGACTGGCCGGTGAATGCTTCTGCAACGGTAAATGGTTGTGACAGGAAACGCTGGATTTTTCGCGCCCGTGCTACGACCTGCTTGTCCTCATCCGACAATTCGTCCATGCCCAGGATGGCGATGATGTCGCGCAGCTCCTTGTAGCGCTGCAAAGTCCCTTGAACCGCCCGTGCGGTATCGTAGTGCTCCTGACCAATGACCAGCGGATCGAGCAGGCGGCTGGTGGAATCCAGCGGATCCACCGCTGGATAGATGCCCAACTCCGCGATTTGCCGCGACAGCACCAGGGTAGCGTCGAGATGCGCGAACGTAGTCGCCGGCGACGGGTCGGTCAGGTCGTCCGCGGGAACGTACACCGCCTGGAAGGAGGTGATCGACCCCGTCCGCGTCGATGTAATCCGCTCCTGCAGTACGCCCATTTCCTGGGCCAGGGTTGGCTGGTAGCCCACCGCCGACGGCATGCGGCCGAGCAGCGCGGACACCTCGGTACCGGCCAGCGTGTAACGATAGATATTATCAATAAACAGCAGCACGTCGCGGCCCTCGTCACGAAAATGCTCGGACATGGTCAGCCCCGTCAACGCAACCCTCAGCCTGTTGCCCGGCGGCTCATTCATCTGCCCGTAAACCAGGGCAACCTTGCTCAACACACCGGCTTCTTTCATTTCGTGATAGAAGTCGTTGCCCTCTCGGGTACGTTCACCGACACCGGCAAACACGGAGAAACCACCGTGTTCACTGGCAATGTTGTTGATGAGCTCCATCAGCGTCACGGTCTTACCGACGCCGGCGCCGCCGAACAGCCCGATCTTGCCGCCCTTGGCGATGGGCATGATCAGATCGATGACCTTGACGCCGGTTTCCAGGATTTCCACGCTGACTGCCTGATCGGCATAGACCGGCGCCTTGCGGTGAATAGGCAGGCGTTCATCGGTCGGGATGGGGCCGGCTTCGTCCACGGGCTCGCCCAGCACGTTCATTACGCGGCCGAGAGTGGCCTCGCCCACAGGTACCATGATGCTTGCTCCCGTATTGGAAACCTGCAATCCGCGCCGCAGACCGTCGCTCGAGCCCATCGCGATGGTACGCACGACACCGTCACCGAGCTGCTGTTGTACTTCCAGGGTCAACCCCCCTTCTTCGATCTTTAGCGCATCGTAGACCTTGGGCACAGAATCCCTTGGAAACTGGACATCGACCACCGCGCCGATGATTTCAACAATGTTGCCAGAACTCATTTATCGTACCTCTATATCCTGAATACTTTCAGTTGTAGACGCAGCACCTTGCCGCGAATGGTTTTTCATCAGTACAAAGGTATTGCCTCGTACCAAACTCTCTTAGACCGCGGCCGCACCGCCGACGATCTCGGAAATCTCCTGGGTGATCGCGGCCTGGCGCGCCTTGTTATAGATCAGCTGCAGCTCATCGATCAGATTGCCGGCATTGTCCGTTGCGGATTTCATTGCAACCATCCGCGCAGCCTGTTCACAGGCGATGTTCTCCACCACTCCCCGATACACGAGCGCCTCGATGTAGCGGGTCAATATCATAGTGAGCGCTTCCTTGGCATCGGGCTCGTATAGATAGTCCCAGTGCTTCTGCTTGAGCGCGTCGTCCTCGGCGGGGATCAGCGGCAGCAGCTGAAACACCGTGGGCTTTTGCGTCATGGTGTTCACGAATTGATTGACGACGAAGTCCACCCGGTCCAGCTCGCCGTCCTCGTAGGCGTCCAGCATGACCTTCACGGATCCGATCAGGTCCACAAGCGAGGGGGTATCCCCAATGTGCGAAACCTCGGAAACTATTTTCAACCCGAAGCGCTTGAAAAAGGCCA
>JAHEIO010000306.1 GCA_024639325.1 Gammaproteobacteria bacterium | reverse complement strand
GTTTCGAGGACCTTGAAAAGCGCGCCCTGTCGGCGCTGAACAGCGGTGCGGAACAGCTCGACGGGAACTGGTTTTGGCACGTATCTCACATTCAGGCTCTGCTGGAAGCCAGCCGGGAGTCATACCGCAACTGATTCTGGCCCGTAAATTGCCATGGCCGTACAACTGCCCCAGGAGGGTGCTTACGGGGCCCGGTTCCCCCAAAGGCTTGCGCCTTCTGTTATACTCCAGACCTTGCCGCCATCCGGCAAAGTGATACCAGTAATACATCTCTAGCAAATATATAAACCTATTCTGGTTATAAAAATTTTTTGGAGCAATCATGGTCGACGATCGTGTAAACAATGAACGCCGCCGCTTCCTTACTGTGGTAACAAGTGGCATCGGAGCGGTTGGTGGGATTTTCGCCGCCACTCCCTTCGTGCTCAGCATGGCGCCCAGTGAACGCGCCAAAGCTGCCGGTGCACCCGTCGAAATCGATATCAGCAAACTCAAGCCGGGACAGATGGTCAAGGAGATCTGGCGGGGCAAGCCGGTGTGGGTCGTTAGCCGCACACCTGAGATGCTGGAATCGTTGAAGGCCATCGAAGCCGAGCTGCAGGACCCGATGTCGGCGAGCAGCGTTCAGCCGACGAATGCGCAGAACGAATTCCGCTCGGAGAAGCCTGAGATATTGGTGTTGATAGGCATCTGTACGCACCTGGGCTGTTCCCCAGTACAGAAGTTCGCAATCGGTCCGGCATCCGGGATCAGCGACGATTGGCCGGGCGGTTTTTTCTGTCCTTGCCACGGCTCGAAATTCGACCTGGCCGGGCGGGTCTACAGGAACGTTCCCGCACCGGACAATATGGAGGTCCCGCCTTACACATTCCTGAACGACACGCTGATCCTGGTCGGTGAAGAAGGGAGCGCCTGATGAGTAAACTGCTAGCCTGGGTTGATGACCGATTCCCCGCGACAAAGGTCTGGGAAGAGCACCTGGCCAAATACTATGCGCCAAAGAACTTCAATTTCTGGTACTACTTCGGGGGTCTCGCCGTCCTGGTTCTGGTTATTCAAATTTTAACCGGCATATTCCTTACCATCCACTACAAGCCCGATTCGGAACTTGCATTTGCGTCGGTTGAATACATCATGCGGGATGTACCGTGGGGATGGCTCATTCGTTACCTGCACTCAACCGGTGCCTCGGCGTTCTTTATCATCGTGTACCTTCATATGTTCCGGGCGATGCTGTACGGATCGCATCGAAACCCGAGGGAATTGATCTGGCTGATCGGCTGTATCATATACGTCGCGCTGATGGCGGAGGCGTTCATGGGTTACCTCCTGCCCTGGGGCAACATGTCGTATTGGGGCGCGCAGGTGATCATTTCCCTGTTCAGTGCGATTCCAGGAATTGGCGAAGGTCTGGCGTTATGGATACGCGGCGATTTCGTCGTGTCGGATGCGACACTGAACAGATTTTTCGCGTTCCACGTCGTTCTGATCCCGCTGATCCTCATTGGACTGGTGTTCGTTCATATCGTTGCGCTGCACAAGGTTGGCTCCAACAATCCCGACGGTATCGAGATTAAAAAGGTCAAGAACGAAAACGGCATACCCGTGGATGGCATCCCCTTCCATCCCTACTACACGGTCAAGGACATCATGGGCGCGGTGTTTTTCCTCATCCTGTTCAGCATCGTCATATTTTTCATGCCGGAATTTTTCGGCATCTTTTTGGAGAAGGATAACTTTACTCCGGCCAATCCGCTCCAGACTCCTGAAGATATCGTGCCGCTCTGGTATTTCACGCCGTACTATTCGATCCTGCGCGCCAACACCGTCAGCTTTTTCTGGATAGACGCCAAAGTGTGGGGCGTAATTTTCATGGGACTTGCCATTGTGATGTTTTTCCTTCTTCCCTGGCTGGATCGTTCACCGGCAAAGTCGATCCGCTATCGCGGCGTACAGTACAAGGTGTGGCTGACCCTGTTCGTAATCAGCTTCGTTCTCCTTGGATATCTTGGGTTGAAAAATCCCGACCATGTCGATTTGTTCCTGTTTAGAAATGTGATCTGGGCTCAGATCTTGACCATTGTCTATTTTCTTTTCTTCCTGCTGATGCCGTTCTATTCAAAAGCGGATAAAACCAAACCGGTGCCGGAGAGGGTGAGTTTCAAATGATGCGTTTGTCATGTGCAATAGTTTTGGCATGGTTCTCGGCCGTCAGTCTCGCGGCTGGTCCCTCCAAGCCTGTGGATTCCGTGTACATCAACCTGAGCGATAAGGCGTCGCTGCAAAGGGGCGCCGCCCTGTTCGTCAGCTATTGCTTGTCCTGCCACAGTGCCGGCTACATGCGCTACAACCGGATGGGGAAAGATCTCGACATCAGCGATGCCGTGCTCAAGGAAAACT
>JAHEIO010000044.1 GCA_024639325.1 Gammaproteobacteria bacterium | reverse complement strand
GAGCCGAACAGGCCCGGTATCTACTGTCACCGCGCAGACCGATCGTGTTGTGCGGCAAACTGCCGTCGTCCTCACTGGCGCAGAATGTGGCCTCTCGACTCGGTGAAGTCGGCATCTTTCTACCTTACAGCCCGCTGCACCATTTGATCCTGAATGATTTTTCCGGTCCGTTGGTCGCAACGTCCGGGAACATAAGTGGTGAACCCGTGCTCACCGACCCCGAGCAGGCCCAAGCGAGACTCGCCCGCGTGGCGGACGCATTTCTGCACCACAATCGGGACATCCGGCGGCCCGCGGACGACACGGTTCTCAGGTCGAGCCAAGGACGGATGCGGCCGGTGCGACTGGGCAGAGGGTATGCGCCAGTTGAGCTAAAGCTTGCCGAGGTACTGCCGATGCCGCTACTCGCAGCCGGTGGTCACATGAAAAACACCGTGTCCCTGGCCTGGCGCGATCGGGTGGTGATTTCTCCGCACATCGGTGACCTCGAGAGCCCGCGCAGCAAGGAAGTGTTCAAACAGGTGATCGAAGATCTCCGGCGCGTGTATGATGTCGAGCCCGACGGGCTGGTTTGCGACATGCATCCCCAATACGTCGCGAGCGAGTGGGCGAGGAGCAGCGCAAAAGCCACCGGAAAAAAATGCTTCGAGGTTTTTCATCACCACGCCCACGCGTCTGCCGTTTACGGCGAGTTTGCGTGTGAAGAAGACATTCTGGTGTTCACCTGGGACGGCACCGGATATGGTGAGGACGGGTTGATCTGGGGTGGCGAAGGTCTTTTCGGGGTGCCGGGGCAGTGGCACCGGGTGTCCAGCTTCGCACCTTTTGCGTTGCCCGGTGCGGTGATGGCGGGCCGTGACCCCTGGCGATCCGCGGCGGCTCTATGCTGGGCCGCCGGATATGAATTTGTCCCCGATATAGAGGACTTCGCGGGGGGGCCGTCTAGCGCGGATCTCGAACTGGCCAGGAAAGCGTGGAACATAAACCTAAACACCTCGATCAGCACCGCGGCCGGTCGTCTTTTCGATGCAGCCGCCTGTTTGATCGGTCTTTGTGCAAGTGCGAGCTTCGAGGGTCAGGCACCGATGTGGCTGGAGGCCGCGGCGATGGAATTTGAATCCCCCTGGGTTTCCGCTCTGCCGCTTGAACGGGACATGAATGGCGTCTGGCGCGCGGACTGGCGCCAACTGGTGAAAATGTGCATGGAATCGCAGCGGCCGGTGCCGGAACGGGCAGCGATGTTTCACGAAAAAATGGCGATGACGCTGTTGCATAAGACCCGGCGTGTCAGGGAAGAGCGCTGTTTCAAAACCGTTGGCTTGAGTGGGGGTGTGTTTCAGAACCGGATACTGGTCGAACGCGCCCACCAGCTGCTCTCCGCGGAGGGTTTTGAGGTGTTGATCCCACAAAGGATTCCGCTCAACGATGCCGGGCTGGGATTCGGTCAACTCGTCGAAGCCGCGGCAAACAGCGGGTGCAGAATGGTTTTGAAGGCGGAACGATGAATAACATCTGCATTTCATTGGCTCACGGCAACGGCGGGCGGCTCATGCGCCAGCTGATAGAAGAGATTTTCTATCGCCACCTGAACAATGGATCGCTGAATATCGATCTGGATGCCGCACCCCTGAAGTTAGGCGATGGAGAAGTGTGGATTACCACCGACGGCTTTACCGTCGATCCACTTGAATTTCCTGGCGGGAACATCGGCAGCCTGGCGATACACGGCACCATCAACGACTTGAGCGTATCCGGCGCGGTGCCCGCGTACCTGACCCTGAACGCGTACATCGAGGAGGGACTGGAACTCGCGCGGTTGGATCGCATCGTTGCCAGTCTGGGCGATGCGGCCCGACGGTGCGGAGTTTCGATCGTCGCCGGTGACACGAAAGTCGTGGGAAAGGGGCAGGGCGGTGGACTTTATCTGGCCACCACCGGCATCGGCCTGCGAAGGCCCGGCCTGCGGCTTGGGATGGAATACATCGAAGCCGGTGATGCTGTCCTGGTGAGCGGCCCTGTCGGGGATCATGGTGCTGCCGTAATGCTGGCCAGGGAGCAGTTCGGTATGAGGGGCGATCTTGCTTCGGACTCGGCACCGGTGTTTACGGTGGCGCAGGCCTTGATGACGTTCACGGGTTTGCGATTCATGCGCGACCCAACCCGTGGTGGTGTGGCCACGGTACTGCATGAAATCGTTCGCATCACCGGGTTTGGCATCCGTTTGAGGGCGGCCGCCATGCCCGTGCGGGAGCAGGTTCAATCGGTTTGCGATATTCTTGGCTACGATCCTCTCTATCTCGCATGTGAGGGTCGAGTGCTGGCGGTTGTCGATGTGAACCAGGCGACCGACGCACTGGACTTACTCAGGCAAACCGAAGGTGGCGCTGGCGCGGCAGTGATCGGTTCGATCGAGCCACGAGGCCCGGTGGTTGTGGAAACCGAATTCGGCGGTGAGAGGATATTGCAGGAGCTGGAGGACGATCCGCTTCCGCGGATCTGCTAGCCCGCATTTCTCACCCGATGTAATTGAACCATGCCGTGTTGCGCTCGCGTTGACCGTTGGGCGGTCCGGCTGGTCGAACCCTGCGTGGACTACTGGCGCTGGCTTGGCACCTGCAACGGCACCCCGGTGTTCATGACGGCTTGATAGAATTCAAGCGCCTTGTATTCGGCGCTCTGCGGCTTGAATGGTTTTGCACGAACCTGTTTGAGGCAGCCGCTGTATCGCCGATGCACGGTGCCCCAGGGCTTGTCCGCGATGGCCCATTCGGTGCGATATACCGGGAATCCGGTCGTTTGGCCCAGTCCGGCGCTCAATACGTCGCCCCGCAGATTTTTGCCAACGCTGTGGACGTGGCAGTCGGAACACGAGAAGTGCAACTGTCCGCGCCTGGTCCAGTAGAACTCCTTGCCCTTTTCGTACCACTCCCTGGCGCCGTCCGGAGAGACCTCGATGGCCATTTTTTCGCCGTTGAACTGCTCTTTGAATGCCGCCACCAGGCGCGCGATCTTGCCATACCAGAGATTCTTGATTGGTTTCTCGCCGTTGGCCTCCAGACACGCATTGATGTCGCCCTCGATGGTGCGGATGTCGTTTGCGGCCGCATCATAGTAGGGGTACTCATTGGCCGGCGGCTTGTCGCTGAAACAGTCGTCAAAGGTTTTGCCGTTGGCAAAGGGCGTCGACCATTCCTCCCGTGCGGTCTCCATTTCCAGTTCGTACGGGGGAAACTCCATGAGGATTTCCCAGTTGGCGCGGCGGTGCGCATATTGGGGCAGGGCGTTTACGCCGTCCTTGTATTCTTCCAGCGCCACCTCTGGGTTCTGCTGTTTGAAATAGCCTTGAAATGCGGCGATGTCGTCCTCTACGGTGCCGCTGCCCGCTTTGATTGCCCCGGCGAACAGTCCGGAAAGCAATAGGATCGAAGCCGTGCTGAGTACCGTGGTTTTCATGAGTTGTGCCTCTGACGTAATTTGACCGCGGCTTCCGCGCTGCCGGTCTAACCCCCCTTGGCCTTCCATTAGGCGCCGAGTTTATCACCGGGGCATTCGGCGTGCCACCATGTAACCCTAACTACTGAAACTGGGCCCAAAGTTCCACGGCAAGCATCCGAACGGGCCTGAACGGTCGGCTAATGCTGTGTTCTTGATAAACCCCGCATAATGACACCGGGCTTACTGTGCTGCCCGCTTTGGCTACTCCGCTTGAATCGATTGCAGATAATATACGAGTGCAAGAATCCGTCCGTGAACGATTTCTTCATAGTTCACTTCGTGAGGACCGTGTAGTGTTTCAGATGCGTCTCGTTTGTAATAGTTGCCCCAGAGCGGCATCTCCATGGTCCCATGGGCCCGCAATCCGCGACGCCCGTCGATAGCTTGATAGATGTCCAAAATGGGAAATTTACCGTTGTTTCGCTGACTGATCTTGGTCAAGTCGGGTGGAGGCAGGGTGAGCAGATCAGCAAGCGCACCGTCGCCCATACCGTCTAAGCCGTGACAAACGGCGCAGTGCTTCCCAAACTCTGATTTTCCGAAGGTAACCGTAAATTCCTCTTCACCCGCGCGGACTCCCGTCGAGATGCATAGCGCAACCGCAGCCGCTACGCTCAAGGCAAGTATTGAACGAAAGTTAGTAATCAACATAGTCTGTTCTTCATTTTGCTGGGTCTATTATTTTCTATCACTAATACGGCTTGAGTATATTGATCCATATCAGTTTCGGACTTAAAAATGAACCGCTGCTTTACCCTGATGTCTGGACTGTATAGCGGGCTGATATGTTCTATCGGGTAGCCTGCATTTCTCCAGTTGGTGATCCCACCGGCCAGGCTTTCGACATCGACGAACCCCATTTTCTGCAGTACGTCAGCGGCTAGTGCGGGTTCCCTGACATCGACGATGATCTGTTCCTGTTTATTTTCCAATGCCCCGTGAAGTTGTTCCGCAGTGATCTCACGGATGCGGGTTTTTGCGTCTTTTACGAGATCGGCGAGTGTCAGGTGGATTGATCGGTCTCCTGCGAAATCTAAAACGGTTCAGGACTGCCGCGCAGGTGTCCTCCGGATCCCATCCCTGGGTTGAGAACTGCCGTTCAATTGCTCAGTTTGTGCCGCGATTGCGCAATTCTGCGTTCAAGGTAGTAGAGATAAAAATCGACATTGGGCACCCCGACGAGGGGTTCCGCAAGTGGTCGTCCGTCGCCATCGAGAAACAGAACTGTTGGGGTGAGGAACACGCCGTGTTTGTTTGCAAAGCTCCGATGGTCGGTAACGTTGCCCTCAAAATCAATCAATCGAATAGGATTGTCCATCGCCACCTCCCTGAGAATTATCCGCCGGTCACGATCCATTCCTATCAAAACGTTGTCCTTGAGCACTTCGCAGTAGTGGCAGTCGGAAGCGGAAACTAGCGCCACTATAGGCCTGCCGGTACGGGAAGCGGTCTTGCCATCCTGCCTCATATCCTCGGCGTAGGGTAAATCAGCGCACCATGCCGCCACCGAAACCGTGCTGATCAATAAACAAGCTGATAACCGTAGATTCACTCCGGGCACCTGATTGGCAAGAATAATGTGCGCAATATATGGAAAACAACAGTATTCTAAGATTCCTGCAGCCCTAGTCGTATATCCTCAAAGAGGGATCGGGGTGCAATACACGGATAAAATGTGCCGATGTCCGTGTAAAATATGGCAATTGGAGGAATCGAGATAATCATGAACTCGACACCGGATTCACAATCGATTGGGCGATTAATGGGTCAGCTGACACCCAGGCCGATCGGTTGGTCGCAGTCGCAGCGGGATTCGTACCGTAAGAAGTTCGCCAAGATTATCGGTGGACTTGTAGTCGCTGCAATTGCGACGGGGTTCACCGGATTTTACCTGATATATTATCCGCAGCACGTCGCCGCGATCTGGGTACTGCAGTTGTTTTGTCTGGTCGCATTGCTCGGTTTCGTACTCGCCGCACTTGCTCGTGCCCGAAAGTGTTTTTTCGAACCGCTGGGGCATATACGGCAATGGGCCTCCGAGATCCGCGAGGGAAATTTTTCCGCCCGGATACCGTCGGCCCGCGAGCACGGATTTGCTGGACTTGCCGACGACGTCAATCGTCTGGCGGAATGGCTCGAGTCGCTGGCAAACGATGCCGAGGAACAATTGACGCAGCAGGCAGAGCGGTTGGCCTCGAAGAGCCAGTCTTTACGATTGCTATGCGACGCCTCCTCCCTGATCAACGAGGCGCCGAGCAATGAGGAACTGGTGGGCCAGTACCTTGGCTCCTTGCATGGCGTGCTCGAAACCAGGATGGGGCGGGCATATCTCGCTTCTCCGAACGGTATGAGGCTGGTATCGACGGTTGGCGCTGCGCGGAAGATGCGTGGCGACGCGGATACGCCGGGCCCATCGACCGGCTCCGAATCGGGCGAGGGGACCTTCTGCAAGGTGGAAGTCCCCCTGGAGTACAAAGAGCGGATCCTGGGTAGGTATGAACTTTTCTTCGATGGAGACAGCCGAATTCTGGCGCCCGAAACCTATGATCTTCTACCCAGCATAGGGCGGCATCTGGGCATGGCGATCGAGAAGACCCGTCTCGAGCAGGAAGCCATCAATCTCTCGGCCATGGAAGAACGTGCGCAGGTCGCGAACGAGTTGCATGATTCTCTGGCTCAGACGCTGGCCGGACTGAAGTTCCAGATACGTGTGCTGGACGAAAACATCGCCCAGGGCGACGAGTCATCCATCTGGGGTCAAATGGAACGGGTGGAGAACAGCCTCGAGGAGGCCACCCTGGAGCTCAGAGACCTGATCGCGGAGTTCCGAGGGCGTGACGATGCTTCCGGGAAAAACAAGTCGATTGACCACATCATAAACCAGTTCAGGCGGGGCTCGGATATTCAGCTTGTGTTCCACGATCGATGGCAGGGTGTCCGAATTCCCCCCGAATTGGAACGGCAGGCGGCGCGGGTGATCCAGGAAGCCCTGGCCAATGCCCAGAAGCACAGTCAGGCATCCACGGTCCGCGTGTTGCTCAGACGGGAATCGGACTCGTTCCTAGAAGCGATTGTCGAGGATGATGGCGTGGGTTTCGATCAACCCGCCACCTCGGCGCACCCGGGTGAACATCTTGGATTGACCATCATGACGGAGCGGGCCGAACACGTCGGCGGCACGCTCTTGATCGACAGTGAACCTGGCGAGGGAACGCGTGTGACGCTTAGATTGTGCCTGCCGCAACAGTACGATCCGATGATTCGAATTGCGGGCGCATCCGGATGAAGGTCCTGATCGTAGACGATCATGCCCTGTTCAGGGCCGGCCTGCAGAGCCTCCTTGAACGAAGGGGGATAGAAGTCATTACTGCAAGTGACGGCCAACGCGGCATCATCCGGGCGCTGAAGGAGAAACCCGACGTCGTGCTGCTCGATCTTCGCATGCCCGACCTGTGTGGTGTTGAAGTGCTGCGTCAGCTCAGAGCCAAGCTGTTCGATCAGCCGGTGGTGATCCTTACCACCAGTGAAAACGACAAGGACGTCGCGGATTCGCTTCGTGCGGGAGCCAGCGGTTACCTCCTGAAGAACATGGATCCTGATCAACTCGTCGCCGTGCTCAGTGATATCGTGAAGGGGCAGACCGTAGTCGATCCCAGCCTGGCTGCGCTGCTGGCGGATCTCGTCAAACAGGGCACCTCCGATGCCGAACAACCAGCCACACCGTTTGAGAAGCTGACCGCCCGGGAACTGGAGATTCTGTGCCATCTGGCGGAAGGCCAGAGCAACAAGGTTATCGCGCGACACCTCGATATATCCGACGGCACCGTCAAACTGCACGTGAAGGCCATACTGCGGAAGCTCGACGTACATTCCCGGGTCGAGGCCGCCGTTATGGCGGTGGAGCACGGAATTCGCTACCGGCCGGATGCGACAGGGGAGGAGGCCTGAGCAACCCCCCGGGTCAAGTTGGCCTTGCCATCGTGTGGACGTACTGACTGGATTCGGGAAAGTTTATGCTCTCCAGCATAGTACGCACCTGGTTCGTGAACGGAGCGGGGCCCGAGATCAGAACCTGGACGTCGCCCGCGGGTGAGTTTTCCTCTTCGGTCAACCTGTTTTTCACGGCCGATGGTATACGGGCCGGATCATCTGTAACGATCAGGTAAAAACTGAACGCATCGAACGCGTCGCGCCAGGCGTTGAGCAGATTCGCCAGATAAAAGTCGGATTCGTCACGGGCACACCAGTACACAGTGATCAATTGTGATGAATCTTCCGCGAGCTGCTGCTCGATCCAGCTTCTCAGCGGTGCGATGTACGTGTCATAGGCCAGGCATACCGTGCGCGTATTCGAAGCCATTTCCGGTGTCGGCCCCCACGGCCCTTCGATGCGAACGGGCGTTGGGAAATTTGTCGTCCCGAACACCGCGCCAGCGAACTCATCAGAGGGGTCGTTTCGCAAATGGAATTCGATGTTACGGTCGTCACAAGGGCAGCTCGCGATGGGCATATCCGCGGACAGACCGACGGGCAGGGTGAGGCATGCGTTCTGCCCTGGCAGGAAGCGGAGCCTGCTGGTGCGCGGAGTCTGCACCGCAATGACCCCGATGGCATTACTGATTCGCTCGAGTTTCTTGATTCTTGCTTCGATCCGCTGCCAGCGGATATCGATACCGCCGGTTGCCTCCGCCGCTTCGATTGTGACTTCAGGACTGGCCGCGGTGTATGAACAGAGCGGAAAGTCACCCCGAAGCCGGTCGGCGTCCTTAACCGGAAAATCATAGTGCCTAATCTTTTCGATCTTGCCCTGCTTCAAGCGGCCGATGCACAAGCCGCATGTTCCGGAGCTGCAGCCGTAGTTCAGGGCAACCGAAGCCGCGAGTGCCGCCTCCAGGATCGATTGCCTGCCCTCGCAGGGAAAAGTCTTTCCGCTGGGATCGATGACGATTCTGGGCACTGATGAATCCTATTCTTTATGCTTCGTCGAAACCCGCCGCGCGATACCACTTTCGCGCTTTGTCGAGGTCCTGGTCGACAATGCTTCCCTCCTCGTAGATCACGGCCAGTGTCGTCTGGGATCCCGCCAGACCCTGTGCGGCGGCTTTTTCGAACCACTTTACGGCCTCGCCTCCATCCCGCGGCATACAATCACCTTCCATAAACATGAAACCCAGACCATGTTGAGCGAGAGCGTGGCCCTGTTCGGCCGCTGCGCGCATCCACTGTGCCGCCGATTGTTCATTGCGCAGGACCCCCAATCCGTTCTGCAGCATAATGGCCACCCGGTACTGGGCGTCAGCCATGCCGTGCTGCGCCAAAGGCGTCAAAAAGTGCAATGCCTGGGTGAAATGCTTTGATTCGAATGCAGAGATCCCGCTGGCAAGGTCCACGTTGGCGGCGTCCTTGTCTGTCTGGTCAGAGGTACTCATGGGATATAAGCGCTCCTTGGCTTGAAAAATTCGGGGTGTGTCCGTCAGTTCTCGCGTTGATTCTTGTCGTTCAACCTGGGTTTGTACATATCGAACATACTGAACGAATCGTTCCGCGCCCCTCCGGGATCGTTTCCCGATAAGCGCACGCCCTGGCTGGTACCGCCGTTTTTTCTCTGCAGCGCGGCGGTGACGGTTTCGTGCAGCTCGCGACGATACGGAAAATACAGCGCGCGGGGCGTCGACCCCTCCTCATTGGACCGCACCCACAGGTATATGCTTCCGCCGGCACTGAGTGTTTTTTCAGGCTCTTCCACGAAAGCGTGGATAAGGACCTGTTCCGAGTCGCCTGCGTGAAAGGGTGTGGGCCAGCCAAGCAGTCCGACGAGGGAAAAATAGCAACTGATCATGATAGCCGTCGAAAATACGATGACGGCGGCCTTGAATTCCCAGCGCCAGGCCGCACCGAGGCCGATAGCCACCAGCAGGAATGTGAGGAATACGACGGTGATGAACAATCCCAGCGTGTTTTCGATCATCGAGGTTCCAGATCGTAGGGAGTCAGCACGCGCTGAAGGCGGTTTACGTTGATCAGTTCCCGGTCTTTGGTCAGGGTAAACCGCACCGCGGTACGTTCAGTATCTTCCGCTTCCAATGTAATCTGATCCACGAAAACGAGTCGGAATTCGGGATTCACCCTTTCGACTTTCAATGTAACCGGCACGCCCTCCACCGGGCCGGCCCGGTAGTAGAAAAGGTTGACCGTGTACTCCCCCGGGATTGCTCCCCGGATTGTGACAATTTCCTGGTTTATCGGGTAGATGACTTCGTTGCCGTCGATGACGACCTTGTCGTTTACCTCCCCCCTGTCATCCCGGTCAAGATGCATCCAGCCGGCGTCCCGCTGAAGGTATGATACGATTTCGCCATGCGGATCCTCGACCCAGAGGTCTATATCATCCGCCAGATTTTCAGGCCACGTGGCGCTGATTATGAACTCGGCCTTGGGATCGATGATGCCGCTCTTGTTTTCAGGATTGATCAAAGCGATGGTGATGAAAAACAGAAGGGTGAAGCCAAGCAGTGCGTTGAACAACAGGTCCGTGAACGGGTCCGTGTAATAGCCTCTTCGATACATGGCTAATCCGATCCCGGCTCGCCTATGTTGTTTGCCAAGCGGAGTTCGACGAGTTCGGTAACGCGGGTCATGAGCACGTCGGCGGATCTTTCAACGATGAAATACTGGAACCCGAGCAACGTTCCGGTGGTCAGGCCGGTGAGGGTGGTGAACAAAGCTACGCGCATGCCGGAGCCCATGTCGGTGAGCAGCACGTCTATGTTCGAGCTATCCACACTGCCGCCGTCGGAAATCGCACCAAGCATCAGGATGAACCCGATTACCGTTCCCAGCAGCCCCAGTTTGATCAGCAGATCCGAGAGTAGCCAGCCGAGCCGAACCGGTGCTTTGATCTGGTTGTCGAGCATCTGCATCAGCATGGTGTTTTCCAGGCTCGAGGCCGAATTCATACTCTCACAACGTGACGCGATGGCAGACAACTGCGTTTTCAAACGGGGCGGGAAGCCTTTGCCTGAAGACAGAATTCGAAAACGTTCCGTCAACGGTGCGAGCTTGAGTTTTTCATCCTGTTGCCTCACCGCCTCGGTGTCCCTGGAGAAACGGAACAGGTGAAATGCGGCGTGCAAACTCGAGATCAGGAAGACCAGGAGAATGATCGACGACAATCTGCTGACATCGCTTTGGAACAGCTGATGGAACAGGCCTTGCTGCCAGATAATGAACGCGAAGATTACGATCCCGGCCGCAAGCAGCATCCAGTGCAGCGTGAACAGGTGCTTGTGGTACATGCTATTATCGGCGCAACGGTTGTCCGCAGTGTTCCGGATGTCTTAATATGGGGGCGCGTCTGGATTAATGATTGATCCGGATTAAAACTGCCCGGCTTAATTCCGGTACGGCGCTCATGGAAAATAATGACATTCCGCTTCCCTGAGAGTCAATGCCCACATAGGTAGAACACCTTTATACCAATGGGGTATACACCGCTCTCGGAAGAAGCTGGTAAGGTCGATCGACCAGGCGTTTCGGGATCGTCGATCGCGGAACCGGCACGGGTTTCGTGTCGGATTATGATTTGAGTCAACCGGGCGTGCGGCCCGGTAACGTACATTTTGGTTTTTGTCACTACAAATCGGTATCAAAAAATGCGATGCAACGGATTTATCAGATTTGAAACCAGGCGTTTTCTGTCCCTGCTGCTGGTCGGTGTTTTCTACCTGCCGTTGGCGGGCGAAGCTGCGGAAACGACGACCGGTCTGGCCGCGAGCCAATCCGAGGATGCCGATGCGGCGCAGGGATCCGAATCCGGGGATACCGGTGAGTCGGGTCAAGGCGCAGAGGCCGGCGAAACGAATACGGAAGGAGCTGAAGAAGAACCAGATTGCTGATCGTGGTCGATCGGCAGTTAATATCGAATCCCACCACGAAGGAGGTAGTTTCATGAGACCCATTGCATTTCTATCCATTGCCTTGCTGGCCTGTTCCGTTGTGTTGACGAGCGCAGCGAGAGCCGAAGACCAACCCGTAGGCATCACTCCCGACATCATGAAAGTCACGGTCAAACATGGCGGGCAGGACGTCGATATCATGCGCGAACAGAAAAACGATGCTACGGTCAATCCGGCGTTCGCCAAGACTTCGAGACCCTGTCCTCCTTTCTGCATCCAGCCGTCCGAACTGGCGCCCGGTGTTGAGACAATCGCCGAGGTGGAGATGATCGACTACATCAAGCGGATGAGTGATGGCGACGACACCATTGTCGTGCTCGATTCCAGGACGCCCGATTGGGTGGCGAAAGGTACGATCCCCGGCGCCGTCAACTTGCCGTGGACCCTGCTGAATCCCGCGAAAGGAGCGTCACCGATCGAAATAGCCGAGATCATGCAGGATACATTCGGCGTCACGGAAAGCGAGGGTCTGTTCAATTTCGAGAATTGCAAGACCGCCGTCATGTTTTGCAACGGCATGTGGTGCGGACAATCACCCAACAATATCAAGAACCTGCTCAAGTTTGGTTACCCGGCGCATAAGATAAAGTGGTACCGCGGCGGCATGCAGGACTGGTCGATACTCGGATTGACTACGGCCAAACCCTCCTCCTGAAGCGGTTTTTTTGAGTACGTAGCACCTCATGCTTTCAGGGGCGCCGCCGCGGCGGCGCCCCTGAAAGGCGTCCGTGCCGCTAAAGTCCGTTTCGCCGCTAACGACGCGCGCCGATCAGCCCGCTTACCGCCGCTTCCCGCTTCAACGGGGAATCCTCACGGTTGCGCGGGTTCCAGGGTAAATCAGTTTATCCTCCGCTACGAACCTGGCGGTTACTTGCTCCGGTTCCCTGCCGCCTGATGCCCGCGGTAAGGTAACCTTGCCTGCAAAGATTTCACCGTGGATCTCGATCTCGACGCGGGTGCCAACGGTCGCGAGCATTGCGGTCTCCGGCGGCGGCGAGATAATTGCTATATATTCCCCGGCCGGTGCCACGACGTAGCTGACGGGGACGATCTGTGAGGTCGAGAGACTCTGCCCGACGAATACGCGTTTGTCGATGACCCAGCCGTCAAACGGGGCACGCGTGGTTGTCTTGTCCAGATCATATCGAGCCAGCTCGAGTTCGGCCTTGGCCAGATCATACGCGGATTCCGCTTTAACCAGCGCGTAGGAGGATTCCTCCAACTGCACCGTGGACAGCGAGCCAATGTCGAAAAGTTCCGTTTGTCTGTCGTGATGCTGCCTGCTGCTTTCAAAATCGACCCTGGTGGATTCCACGCGCGCCTCCGAGGCGCGCACCCTGTGGAGATAGGGGGTTTGGTCGATCTGCATTAATTCCATGCCGGCAGTCACCCGATCTCCAGTTTCCACATAAGCCGCCGAAACGGTGCCCCCTACCAGAGGACCCAGTTCCAGCCTTTGCGCCCAGTCCGTGATCGCAGTCCAGGTGTCGGCCCAGGCTGCCGAAAACGGAAACAACACTAGGCATGCCGCGAGCATCCATCTTCCGGCTGCCGAAGCGCGCACCGAGCGTGATTCTCGTCGGTACCTGTCAAGGGGCGTGTCGGTCATTCGCCTCATCATTGTTGGGGACCATAGGCAAATTCCACCCCGGTAAGCATATCGATCTTTGCCCAGGTAACGGCGGTGCTGAATTCCACCCGCATGGCGTACCAGTTGGCCTCCAGCAGCTTGGCCTGGGCATCACCCAGATCGGTGCTCACTTCCAGCTCGTACAGGGTGCGGCTCCTGTCGAGGTACAGGTCCCGGAAGTATTCCAGCGAATCCGCGGCATCGAGATCTCTGCGCAGCACCGTAAGGTTTCTGATCAACCGGAACAGTTCCTCGCGCAAAGCGTTCTCCATGCTTTTGATGTCCAGTTTCGCACGGATCAACTCAAGGTTGGCTTCTTGTTGTTCGAGCCGTTTGAGTTTGCCGTTGAACAAGGGGATCTGCAGGCGCACTGTAGCACGTGCGTCGTCCCGGGAGGCGCGAACGGTCGCGTATTCGGTAAATTCCAAGCCACCCAGCAGCCGGGGTCGAAGATTGATGCCGGCGTTGTCCAGTTGCTCCCGGGCTGCCGACAGAGAGTCTTTCAGTGCCAGCAATCTTGGATTCGAGGCCAGGGTCGTTTTCAACAGAACCCCGTAGTCGGGGATTTCCCGGCCCGTCCATGTGGACAGGTCGGGGTAGAGCAGGTCGCGCGGAAGATCATCCGGTTTGCCGAGTGCAATGGCCAGCTGCAGGCGTGTGTACTGTTGCTGCAGTGCGGATTCCGTTCGCTGAACCATGACCTCGCGATAAGCGGCTTCGGCCTCGGCCACATCGATTTCGGAGGTTTCGTCAAAAAGCGTTCTCTTTTCTCGCAGACGATCGTAGTGCAGAAAAGACAGGGTCATTTCCTCGTCGTCGACCTCATAGCGCCGATCCGCCAACAGCACGTCCAGAAACCTCTCGAGCACTACGATCCTGTTGTTGTGCCTGCTGAGCTCAAGCAGTTTTCGTCTGCCGGACAGCCCCGTTTCCGCGATGGATTTGAGCGCACGGGTGCGGCCAAAATCATACAACACCTTGTTTGCACCGATTCTGGCATAGCTGTCGTTGATGAAATCATCCAAAGGATCCCCCGTGCGCTTTGCGGCCCTCGGCACCAGATTCAGGTATACGGAAGTTGGGTTGAGGTATGCGGCTCGATCCGAACCGAGTTCAGCCAAGGCGACGTCGGATTCCGCGAACGCCGTCGAGGTGCTGCCCATCCACTCGGAAAACTGCAAGGCGGCATCCAAGGTGAGCGGTTCCGGCAGAGTGTCTTCGGCAAGTACGGCGTCGAGATGTCCAACCGGTCCCAACATCACGGACCAGCAGGTGAGAACGAACGGCCCGGATAAACTCAGATAACGGCGACAACGTTTCAGCATCTGCCCGGACAGGATGTGTCAGCTCGATTGGCGCCGGTTTCTTTTGTAACGGATGAATTTCTCGTCTTTGTAACGCTCATCCACCACGTATTCGCCAAGCCACAGGAATTCCTCGATGTTCTTCGTGGTTCCGGTGTAGCGGGTAGCGAGATCACCGTTCAGGTCAAAAAAAAGAAAGGTGGGCGTTGCCCGGATACGATTGTGCTTCAGGGCAAATTCCTTCTCCGGGACCTGGTTGCCCTGAAAATCGGTGAGGAGCGTATCCCCATCGACGTTGATCAGGACGATTTGGAAGTGTTCGCGATAATAGTTCTGGACGCTGGCGCGATTCATGATGTTTTTCATCATCCTGACGCACCAGGGACAGTCATTGGCCTCGAACATGACCATCACCCCGAACTTGCCGTCCTCCCGGGCCGTTTCCAGTTCCTCGGTCAGGTCGCCGAAACTCTCATGAAAAAAATGGGTGTCGGCGGGACGGATTTCTTCAGCCGCTGCAATCCCGACAACCGATGCGGCGAGCAGTACCGCGATGAGGGCTACATTGTGCATGAGATCAATCAAATAGGGTGCATGGCCGCAGTATATCGACTACGCTCTGCCATTTCGAACGGGCGCTGGTATTTTTTCCTTATAGCATTATCGATAAAACTTAAGATGATGGAGATCAAGAACGGAGCGGATCGATCGCCAATCCGGACATCGATATGGTACGGGACGGTCGTTTTCGTGAGCTCCGCGTGTCTGCTCGTTCTGGAAATTGTTGCCGGCCGGTTGCTGGCGCCTTACATCGGTGTTTCCCTGTACACGTGGACCTCGATTATCGGTGTAATACTCGCGGGTATGGCGCTGGGCAACTGGCTTGGCGGCAAACTTGCAGACGAATATGCCGAAGACTGGGTCGTCGGCGCGGTGCTGGCGGGGAGCGGCATATCGAGTCTGGGCATCCTGCTCGTGCTTATGATAGTTGCGCCCTGGGTGCAGGCAATCGTCACCAATCTACTGGCGGCGAGTTTTCTCTTCGTTTCTGTATTGTTTTTCATCCCCGCGATGTTCCTCGGCGTCATTACTCCGCTTGTCATTACCATGAACCTGGCGATCAGCGATGCAACGGGCAGGGTGATAGGCAGGCTGCATGCGCTGGCGGCACTGGGCAGTATCACGGGTACATTTATTACTGGTTATTGGCTCGTGCAGTGGTTCGGCACCCGCGCAATCGTAATATCCACCGGTCTGGTCCTGGTTACCATGGCCGTTCCATTCTTGCGCAGGAGGGTCGGTTCCCTGCTAATGATTGCCGCCGGTGTGGTGCTGGTGATCGCATTGGGCGTGGCCGCAAAAGGATTCGTAAATCCCTGCGACGTGGAAAGCCGCTACTACTGCATACGCGTCATCGAGGAGGATATTGAACAGATTGGCGACGCCGGAATGTCACTCGTTCTGGATCACATGACCCACAGCACGAACCACCAATCGCAGCCGGACTCTCTGCTCACCCCGTACGTTCAGGCCATGGATGAACTGATCCATCGTTATTTCGACAGCTCCCGGCTACAGAGATCCACAATACTGTTCGCCGGCGGTGGTGCCTACACCCACCCGCGCGCGTTCCGCACGCTGTATCCCGACGCCGAGGTGACAGTGGTGGAACTTGATCCCGAGGTTTCTGCAACGGCAATAGAGCGCATGTCCGTGGACACCTCGGAAATGACCGTCATCCACGGCGACGTCGGACGGGTTATCGGCACGCTTCCGAGCGATCGCTATGACGCGGTCGTGCTGGACGTTTTTCACGACCTGGCGATACCCTACCACCTGGCCACGCGTGAGTTCTTTGGAATGGTCGCGCGGATACTGGCGGCAGAAGGACTGTTCCTGATCAACGTGGTGGATGTATTTCCTGATCCCAGGCTTGCCAAGGCGCTGATCAAGACGCTGGATTCACATTTCAGCCATGTCGATCTATGGATGGAACGCCCACCGGAGAAGGAAGGGCGGCTGGCCTACGTGCTGACCGCCGGCAACAGCCAAAGCTTTCCGGATCGGATCTCTGCACGGAAGGGGATCGCCCGCACGTGGTACCGGCTGACGGACGCGGTTGCGGCTACCGGCACTCCCATGCAGGCCATCCCTGAACTGACCAGCGACTATGCGCCGGTCGAGCGCCTGCTCTCTACCCTGTTCACCACGCCATCAGGTTTATGAGACTGGATTCGGGATCAACACGGATAATATTCAGAAATCAATGAGTTCACGGATCGCGTCTATGCCCGCCACGGCGCAATCCTCGTCCGCTGCGCCTCCCGGTGCGCCGGATACACCGATTCCACCGACGAGTGAGCCTGCTGCTTCGATGCCGACGCCTCCGCCAACCACGATCACTCCCGCAATGTTTTGAATGCCCGACGGTATCTCACCGGTTTTCACCAACTCGGCAAGTTCAATGGTGCTGGTGCGGAAACTCACCGCCGTCCATGCCTTTGCAATTGCGGTTTGCGGAGTATGGGACCCCGCGAAACGATCCCGCAGTAAAACCTGGACGATTCCCCCCCTGTCGACCGCTGCAACGGTGACCTGATAGCCCTTGCCGCGGCAAAACTCAAGGGCAGCCTGGGCGGCTTTCAAGGCCGTTTCCGTGGTCATCGACTTGAACGTAACGAGATGCTGCTCCTCATCCGCGGACATCAATGGCGCGGCCAGCAGGGCAAGCAGGCAGGTTGAATAACGGGTCAGTCTAATCAGCATGTTCTCCTCCAGGGTTCAAGTTGATCTCATCTTCGTTGCCGATTATATCCTCCAACCCCCTCTAGTCGTCTTTGACCGGTGTCAACAATTGACGGAATTGGCAGCCTCGGGACCGAAGCAGACCCAGGTCGTTGCGATGTATTTCGTTGCATTGCGGGGGGTAACGCCCCGGTGAGCGTGGGTCCAGAACGGCGGAAACAGGATCAGCTTGCCCTGTTCGGGCTTGACCAGGACGTTCTGGAAGTGGAATTCGGTCTCGCCGCCTGGTCCATCGACGTCATTCAGATACCAGATCGCCACCAGCTGCCGTTGGCTGAACTCCCCCGGGCCGCTGTCAACGTGCCAGTGGTAGAATTCCCCGGGCCGGGTGCGCTGCAGGTTGTAACCCATGTCCCTGAACGAATTACTGGTAAAAAACGGGTGCACTGCCGAAAGCGCGTTGAGCGCCATGGCCAGCGAACCGAACAGCTCGTGATCGACATCCCGCCATTCCGGCCGGCCGCTGACTCGAAGATCCGTTGATCGCTTGATGTCCGGGTGCGTGCCGCCGGTTTGCCCGATCCGTCCTTCGTATTGATGATGGGTGCAGGCTTCGAACCGTTGGACGATGTCCAGACAGAGGCCGGGGTCCAGTGCCCCCGGCAGCTCGTAAATAAAGCTGCCCGGCTGCAATTCGGTGAATTTTGCGGTGTCGGCATTCATTAGAGTTCTTGATAACTGCATAAGAAACCACTGGCTGGCGGCGCTTGAGGGTAGGAATTACCAAGGAGATAATTGAACATTCAGCAATTGTCAGGAGTTACGCGATCATGGATCAGCGCTACCACGAAACTATCGAAAAACTCGAAAACATGAACATCGACAGGGACTACGTCCTGGGTTGGATCGGGGGATACCTGCATAATCCGCATCGGGAAGAGCAGCGCGTTACAGAAGCGTACTCGGCGGGATACTCCGATGGGGAAAAACAGGAAACTACCCATGCCGGAGACTGGAAGGCGAAATAGCCCCCGGTTTGTCTCATAGGAAAAAAACCGGGCGGCAAATGCAGGCACCTGGGATCAGGCCGATGCAAAGAGATTGTTGAGCGATCCGGACAGCTGCAGACAAAGATACGGTCCGTCGATTTCCATGACCTGGTCGATGACCCATTTGTTCGTCTGGTCCGACCCCATGATGTCCTGGATATGCGCGCCAAGCGCTCTCAGCATTGTGTAACCCGGTCCGCTCCGAAAGGAGCAGCAACTGTACTCGAGGGACCTCTGGTTGATAAGGTCCAGAAACTCTGCGCCATGATTTACCCCTTCGATGATCTCTTCTTTGTTTCGCTGCAAATGCCGGACCGTTGCCTGGGCGACACCTGAAATAAAAACCGTTCTTTCGCCCTTTTGCAGAGTTTCGAAAGTCAATCTGTCCGCGACGTGGACTAGAAATGCAAGATACTCCTCGATTACACGAATGCGCTGATTGTCATCGTCATAACGAAAATCTTCCGTGTGCAGCTTTTTGGCCGCATTTAATGCGAGTTGCCAGACGATGTATCCGAGAGCGGTTGAGTTGTCGTTCGTGGACCGCTGCTTACCGGATTGCTTCCATTTGTTGCGCGTACGCGTAACGATCTTGATCGGAGAGTGTTGGTTCGCCATGAGCACCGAGATGCATGTTTTTATCAGAGAAACCGGTTGTCGTGATCGATCAACGAAAACTGGTTAAGCCCTAGCAGGAAGGCCCGCATACTGGTCCACGCCCCGGTTCGATGACTACTCGAGATCGAGACGTCCACTGATCGGTTCCTTCAGACCGAGGCCTTCGATCTCGAGGGTCGCGCGAATTTCCAGCTGCTCGTTCCCCTCGATCCTGCCATCCGCTATGGCAACTCTCACGTGTTGTTCGATTAAACGCTGTGACGTAATACCAACCTTTTTCAGAAATTTTCTCATTTCGATATTGAATTTTTCTTCATTCACCGTGCCAGCTCTCCAGGTTCGTTTTCTGATGTTGCTACGTTGATCTGATCCACGGGTCTGCCCGCGGATTTTCTTTCGGGGATATCGTCGAAAATTACTTTGTCCGCGCCGGTGTAAACAAGGAAATGTTTTCCTTTTGCTCGTGCGATCATGATTACGCCAAGGTCGTCGGCGAGTTCCATCCCCATCTGCGTGACGCCCGAGCGTGAAAGAAGCACCGGTATGCCCATATGAGCGGCCTTCATGACAATTTCTGAGGTCAATCGTCCCGTCGTATAGAAGATTTTGTCCTCACCGTGAATGCGTTCCAACCACATTCGCCCCGAAATAGCATCTGCGGCATTGTGGCGACCCACGTCTTCGACGAAGTTGAGAACCTGGTCGCCGAGGCACAGCGCGCAACCGTGAACGGCCCCCGCTTTTTTGTAAAGTTCGTTGTGCGTGGCAATGTTCCTGAGCAGTCCGTAAATCGTGGATTGGCGGATTTGCACGCCCGGGAGCCTGGCATCATAGAGCTTGTCCAGCGTACAGCTGAAAATCGTGCCCTGGCCGCACCCGGTGGTAACGGTTTTTCTGGAGAGTTTCTCTTCCCAATCGATTATTCCCCGGCTGTGGGTGGTGACATCTACCCGCTCTATCTCCCAGTTCACCTCGATCGATCGAATATCTTCGATATTCTCTATAAGCCTCTGATTGCGCAGATATCCCAGAGCGAGTTCTTCGGGATGGGTGCCGAGGGTCATCAAGGTGACTATTTCCCGGTCGTCTACCTTTAGCGTAAGCGGAAATTCGCCCGCGACGTTGACCTCTCTTTCGCCCATGAATTCATCTATCACGACGACGCTTTCGGTGGGCGCGCGTCCGGCTTGGCTCATCGTCGGTTTGTAGTTCTCATCCACGGGCATGCCCCGCGGCGGCGCCGCTCAATCTGGTCATCGTTTTTGCGGACCTTCGGTAACTCATAGAGGTAGGGATTACGTGACTAGACGGCATATCGACTTTATTTTACCCAAATTCAGACAGGTCAGGATGCCGAATGTTTCCACGTGTCCCCGGCGGGCCCCGGATTTTCGCGGACAATACGCGTCACCCGGCCGCCGCGCGTAGCGCATTTCACGTGCGGGGTGATATACGTAATGACCCCCGGGGTTTAGAATGTGCGTCAATCGCTCCCCGCTGGGGCGAGACCGGCAGAATCGATGAATAGCGACACAAGTAATCAAACTGTCCATACCGACGACCGATATCCGGTGTCCATCCTGATGGAACGACGGGAGAAAACACGCGGCAGGTGGTCGTTTACCGAGTGGCAAGTGACGGGCATATTGCCGTCGCACGAGCATTCCGGCAAAAGCCCCGTAAAGACCCTCGTTCATAAAGACGACGAGAGTCAGCAGTATTTGTGGAGTGACTTCGTTATCGAACTGATCAAGGATGGTGCGGAGAGCTACTGGAACAACCTGATGGCATCGAAGCCCGTGTTGTTCGTGGTGTGCAGGGACGACGAGGATTCCGGAGAGTTGGCGCCCTTTCTGGTCACGGCGAATTACGACGAAATTATTGGATATCAGGAAGTCGACGATCAGGTTTTTACCGTATCGATTCCTGCGGACATTTATCGCTGGCTTGAGAGATTCATCGTGAACCACTACATTCCACCGCAGCGGAGAAAGAGACAGCGCGTACAGTGGGCAGACGACAATGAGCAGACACCCCCGCCGGCAAGACGGCACTGAACCGGAAGCGGGCGCCCTGGCTCGCTGGTCGGAACGCAAGGCCCGGGCCCGGGAAGCCGGAATTCAGCAATCAGCAGAAGACATTCCCGGGGTCGAGAGCGATCGTCGCGCCGACGATCAGCCGTCAAAGCGAGACGAAGACATGCCACCCGTGGACGCGCTGGATGAGAACTCGGATGTGAGCGATTTTTTCTCGCCTGAAGTCAGTGAAAAACTCAGAAAAGCGGCTCTTCGCAAGTTCTTCCATTCCCCCGCGTTCAATATTGTCGACGGACTTGACGATTACGACGACGATTTCACGAGTTTCACCGCGTTGGGAGACATCGTGACAGCGGAAATGCGGCATCGAATGGAGCTCCAAGTGCAGCAACGCCAGGAGACGAAGGACGGGGAGGAGACGGGCGTGGCGGTAGATGACCAAAATGCCGAGGACTTCGACGAAGCGGGCCTCGTCGGGGAACCGGGTCGGCCCGATTGCCCGGTTGAATCAGATGCCACCGATCCGGAGCCGGTCGAACTCGAAAACGCGTCCAAAAATGAGGCGGATGAAATGAATCGAAACCGCGACGACGACGTTGGCTGACGGCGAGGAACAGTCGCCGGGACGACTGTCGATGGAGGCCACGACGAAGGACGGGCTTGCACGCAATGCGGCTCTGCAGACTCGGGGTGCCGCCGATCACGCGCCAACATCGGTCGTCGTATACGATTCTCGAGGCCACCTCCTGGTCAATTCCAGTGAGCCGCTGGAACCTGCGCTCGCCGAGAAGATACTGGAAACTGGCCTCAAGTGTACGTTCCTGGTTTCCCGGGAGCAGTTCAATGATGTTGTGCTGAAGTCCGGACCGGGAAACGCGGATCTGCTGGAAGGCCGCATTACGGCATTCAAGGGTCATCTGGGAGAATTCCGAATCACCCTGCAACGAGGCGACCAAACAATTGACGCCGGAGCGCTTTTGGGGAATGACGAGCGTGGCTTTGACCTCGTGCTCGATCTATCCGGGAACAGGCTCGATAGTCGGGACATACTTCCCGTCGGTTACTACGCTCCGGACACCGAAATGGAATTCGACCAGGCGCTGGCGGAGATACCGCAGATGGTCGGGGAGTTCGAAAAGCCCAAGTACTTCAGATTGGACCCTGATAGTTGCGCGCATACATCCCGGGGTGTAGTGGCGTGTACCCGCTGCCTGGATGTTTGCCCTACGCTGGCTATAACCCCCGGGGACGAAAGCGTCGTGGTCGATCCCTACGCCTGTCAGGGAATCGGCATTTGCACCACGGTGTGCCCGACGGGTGCAATCTCATATGCTTATCCACGCGGCAGCGATCTTCTCGATGACCTTCGGCGGGTCCTGCACCGCTACCACCGTGGTCAGGGTAAGCGGCCGGCGCTTGTGTTTCACACCGACGGCAGGGGACGGGACCTGCTGCAACGGGTAATCTCACGACTACCCGAGAACCTGATCCCGATCGAAGTGGAGAGTGTTACCGCACTGGGAATCGAAATCTGGTTATCCTGCCTGGCCTATGGGGCCCACCACGTTTTTCTGCTGGTGACGGGTGATTCACCGCCCGACGTGACGGAGCCGCTGGAGAAGGAGATCAAGGTCGCCGCTATCATACTCGCCGCCATGGGATATCCGGATGACCGGATTACGATGGTGTCGACGGATGTCGCTGATGAATTGCCGGAACTGCTGCCCGCGAGGATCGGCAAGCAGCTGGTGACGCCTGCGGGCTTTGCCGGCTTCGATGAGAAGCGAACGGCAATAGGATTGGCACTGGATCATTTTCTGGAGCATGCACAGCGACCCTTGAAAACGGTTTCACTGCCCCGGGGATCCTGTTTTGGCCGGGTCAGGGTAAACCGGGATGACTGTACCTTATGCATGTCATGTGTCGCCGTGTGCCCGGCATCTGCTCTATTGTCCGGGGGAGAGTTGCCGCGTCTTGAGTTCCTGGAGCGTAGCTGCGTGCAGTGCGGGATGTGTGAAAAAGCCTGTCCGGAAAATGCCATCGAACTGGAGGCCCGCTTTGATTTCGATGCCCAAGAGAGCGGCGAGGCCAGGGTAGTCAACCAGGAAGAGCCGTTCAACTGCATCAAGTGTGGTAAACCGTTCTCTACTCAAACAATGATGACGAAGATCAGGGAGAAGCTGTCGGATCACTGGATGTATCAGGACGAATCACAGATACGTCGGCTAGAGATGTGCGAAAACTGCCGCGTCGAAGACATGTACGCAGCCGGCGGCGGGCTGGACCCGCATGGCAAACTGAACGGTTCGGAGAATCGATAAACTGCATTTATGAGACAAATTAGCTCACAATCAACGGTTGAGCCGCCGATTGTCGAGTGCGAGTTATCATCGGCTCGTGTTTTGAGTAAACTGACGCGGTCTGTCAACGGCATCCATTGCAAAATGCCGCAGGGGCGACGCGATGGCTGATTCCCCTGGTCCTGGTGTGGCCGTGACGGAAGAAGATCAGATACGGGCGAACGTTTACGGACTGCTTGGAGCGTTGCTGATCCGGCCGCCCGATAAGCAGATCATCGCGCTGCTTCGCGAAATCGATGTCGATGAAAAACAGCAGGCGAGCGCGATGGCGGCATCATGGAAGACATTGAATCTTGCTGCAAAGCGGAGGAGGCTGAACGAGCTAAATGATGAGTTCCACAATCTGTTCATCGGAGTGGGTCGAGGGGAAGTGGTACCATACGGTTCATGGTACCTGACCGGATTCATGATGGACCGTCCTCTGGCGCAGTTACGGCAGGATCTGATTGATCTGGGTTTGGAGAGAGCTGAACATGTCAAGGAGCCGGAAGATCATGCCGGAGCGTTATGCGAATCCATGAGCCTGCTTTTGTCAATCGACGACGGCATCACTCCCCATGTGCAAAAACGGTTTTTTGATGATCATATCGCATCGTGGATGACGAAATTTTTCGAAGATTTGCAGACCGCATCTTCCGCGGATTTCTACAAAGCGGTGGGAGCGCTGGGTGAACAATTCATCGAGTTGGAAAAGCAGTACCTGGATATGTTGCCGCATTAGGAATATTTGAGCGGCACAATAGATGGCAGGAGAGACGAAAAACTTGAACTGATGTTCGTCAGACACCCTGTTCCCGGGTTTCAAACGACCTGGTGACGGAATCTTGGCAGACAAAATCTTTCGAGGAGAGGGCACTATGAGTAAGAATGAGAGCAGTAACGCGGTCAATCGGCGCGGATTCCTGACAAGTATGGCGACCGCAGGCGGCGCGGCGGCCGCTTCCGGACTGATAACTCAATCTGCCAATGCGATTGACTCAATGGAATCCTCGCCAGAGGATGACCGCCAAATCGACCAAGGCTACCGGATTACCCCCCATATTCTCGAGTATTACGAGAAAGCCCGGTTCTAGGACGGAGAAAAGCAGACATGAAACTGATCAGAAGACAACGCAACTCCAGTCGATCCGAATCCCGACATGTCGGCGATGCCGTTGACCGGCGGACCTTCCTGCGCCGTTCCGGTGTCGCGCTAGGCGGAGCCGCGATGGCCGGCGGCCTGCCCCTGAGCATGATGCGCCGCACAAAAGCCGCGACGGACGCGAGGGAATTCAGACCCATGTCGGGCGTCGAAAGCGAACGCATTCATTCCATATGCACACATTGCTCCGTTGGGTGCGGTGTCATTGCGGAAGTGCAGAATGGCGTCTGGACCGGCCAGGAACCGGATTTCGAGTCGCCTTTCAATCTGGGTGGACACTGTGCCAAGGGTGCATCGGTTCGCGAGCACGGTATGGGCGAGCTCCGATTGAAATATCCGATGAAGCTCAGCGGTGGCAAGTGGAAGCGCGTGTCCTGGCAGGAGGCCATCGATGAAATCGGCGATCAGATGCTCAAGGTCCGAGAGGAGTCAGGACCGGACTCGGTGTACTGGCTGGGATCAGCAAAATTCAGCAATGAACAGGCATATCTGTTCAGGAAGCTCGCCGCCATGTGGGGTAGCAACAACGTCGACCACCAGGCCAGGATATGTCATTCCACCACGGTAGCGGGTGTTGCGAACACCTGGGGCTACGGTGCGATGACCAATTCCTACAACGACATGCACAATTCGAAGGCCATGTTCTTCATCGGCAGTAACGCTGCGGAAGCGCATCCTGTGGCCATGCAGCACATATTGCGCGCCAAGGAAAACGGATCGAAGATGATCGTGTGCGATCCGCGCTTCACGCGAACGGCCGCGCACGCGGATCACTTCGTCCGCTTTCGCCCCGGAACGGACGTTGCTTTGATTTGGGGTGTGCTGTGGCACGTATTCGAAAATGGCTGGGAAGACAAGGAATACATTTCGCAGCGCGTGTGGGGACTCGACCGGGTCCGTGACGAGGTCAATAAGTGGAATCCCGCAGAAGTCGAGCGCGTCACCGGTGCATCCGAGGACGTGGTCAAGGCTGCCGCACAGATCATGGCGGAGAACCGGCCCGGCACCATCGTATGGTGCATGGGCGGCACTCAGCACACCATCGGCAACAATAATACGCGGGCGTACTGCGCGCTGCAGCTGGCTCTGGGCAATATCGGGGTGGCTGGCGGCGGAGCCAACATATTCCGCGGCCATGACAATGTGCAGGGCGCCACCGACATGTGCGTGCTTTCGCATTCTCTGCCCGGTTATTACGGCCTCTCCGGCGGTGCATGGGCACACTGGTCCCGTGTCTGGGATCTGGACGTCGAATGGGTAAAGAGCCGGTTCGCACCGGATGAAGTGGAGGGTGATGGAGGCAAACCGATCCATCCGATGAATTACAAGGGCATACCTGTTTCCCGCTGGATTGACGGCGTGCTGGAGGAAGACATCGGACAAAAAGACAATATTCGCGTCATGGTTCTCTGGGGGCATGCGGTCAACAGCCAGACCCGCGGGCCCGAAATGAAAAAAGCCATGGAGAAGCTGGATACGATGGTTATCATCGATCCGCATCCAACGCACGCCGCGGTCATGAACGACCGCAAGGAAGGCACTTACCTGCTGCCCGCGGCAACGCAGTTCGAGACCTATGGGTCGGTAACCGCATCGAACAGATCGCTGCAATGGCGGGACAAGGTGATCGATCCGGTGTGGGAATCCCTGCCCGACCACACCATCATGTACAAGTTCGCGAAGAAGCTCGGTGTTGCCGAACAGCTGTGCAAGCACATCAAGGTCAACGATGATGAACCCCTGGTGGAGGACATCACCCTGGAATTCAACAAGGGCATGTGGACCATCGGTTATACCGGCCAGAGCCCGGACAGGCTCAAATCGCACATGGCCAATCGCAAGACCTTCAATACGACAACATTGTTGGCCGAAGGCGGGCCCAACGACGGTGAGTACTTCGGCTTGCCCTGGCCGTGCTGGGGAACCGCGGATATGAAGCACCCCGGTACTCCCGTACTGTATGATCCCAGCAAGCCGGTGGCCGAGGGAGGGCTGACCTTTCGCGCCCGCTTCGGCGTAGAGCGTGACGGCGAAAATCTTCTCGCCGAGGGTTCGTACAGCAAGGGATCGGAAATCAGGGACGGTTACCCTGAATTCAAAGCGGACATCCTGAAACAGCTTGGCTGGTGGGACGATCTTACCGCCGAGGAAAAAACCGCTGCAGAGGGAAAAAACTGGAAAACCGATCTATCGGGCGGCATCCAGCGCGTTGCCATAAAGCACGGCTGTGCGCCATTCGGCAACGCCAAAGCCCGAACCATGGTGTGGACATTTCCGGACCCGGTGCCGGTGCATCGCGAGCCGTTGTACACCCCGCGCCGTGATCTGCTGAAGGATTATGCAACTTACGAAGATCGCAAGCGGTTCTACCGATTGCCAACTCGCTACGCTTCCATCCAGACGCAGGATTTTTCCAATGATTTCCCGATCATATGGACCAGCGGACGCCTGGTTGAGTATGAAGGCGGCGGCGAGGAGCAGCGCTCCAACCACTGGCTGGCCGAGTTGCAGCAGGATATGTTTGTCGAAATAAATCCTAAGGATGCCAATGACAGCGGGATCCAGGATGGGCAGATGGTCTGGATCGACAGTCCCGAAGGAGCCAAGATCAAGGTCATGGCCATGGTGACGCGGCGTGTCGCGCCGGGAGTCGTATTTACTCCCTTCCATTTCGGGGGGTGGTATCAGGGCCAGGACCTGCTGGCCAAGTACCCGGAGGGGACCGCGCCCATGGTCAGGGGTGAAGCCTGTAACACGGCCATGACTTATGGCTATGATTCCGTGACCCAAATGCAGGAAACGAAAACTTCACTGTGTCGCATACGACCTGCTTAAGGAGGACTTGACAATGGCTAGAATGAAATTCCTGTGTGACGCAGAGCGATGCATTGAATGCAATTCCTGTGTGGTCGCTTGCAAGAACGAGAACGATGTTCCCTGGGGTGTCAATCGACGCCGGGTGGTGGTTCTCAATGACGGTGTGCCGGGAGAGAAGTCAATTTCGGTAGCGTGCATGCACTGCACCGACGCTCCATGCGCGGCAGTGTGTCCCGTTGATTGTTTTTACACCACCGACGAAGGCGTCGTTCTTCATGACAAGGATTTGTGCATCGGCTGTGGGTACTGTTTTTATGCCTGCCCATTCGGCGCGCCGCAGTATCCCAAACAGGAGGCATTTGGTGTGAGAGGGAAGATGGACAAGTGCACGTTCTGCGCCGGCGGGCCGGCAGACGACAACTCTGACGAGGAGTTCGCCAAGTATGGCAGCAATCGGTTGGCCCAGGGAAAACTGCCGCTGTGTGCGGAGATGTGTTCCACCAAAGCGTTGATTGCCGGGGACGGCGATATGGTTGCGGACATTTACCGTGAACGGGTACTGAAGCGGGGCGGCCGTCCCCAGACGTGGGGTTGGGATGCCGCGTACGGATCACAGGGATAGCGCAGAGCTATGAACAAACTCTATGGTCTTTTCTTGGGTTTGATTATTGTTGCTCTGACGGGATGTTATGAATCTTCCAACGTCACCGTTCATAAGCCGGGTGTGTACAAAGGCGCCAGCGATCCGTTGCTGAGCGCCAACGCGGAGGAAAGAGCCGGTTCGCTTAACCAGCGCTTCAAGTTAGGCCAACTCGATCGTTAACACTTGGGGAGGTTGTTATGGCAAAACAACGAAAGATCAGAAGCCGTCACGCTAAAATTATGCTGTGGTCGGTGGTTGCGATCATGTTGGGTGCGACGCTGCTGCCGTTGACGGGATACCTGTACGTCGGAATTACGACCGCCACAGCGCAGGCGACGCAGGATGCCAATCCGAGAGCCAACTACTGGCGAGCCGTGCGCGAAGGCAATGAAGGATACGTTGCATCTCAGGGTCCATACACAACGAATACGCTGATCCAGAACGGCGGCCAGAATTGGCGCCAAATCCGAAACGGCCCGATTTCGACCTTCACGCCATGGATTCTCGCGTCGGTGCTCGGATTGATCGTTCTCTTTCACATCGTCGTGGGCAGGGTTAAAGTCGAGGGGCCCATATCCGGCCGGCTGGTAAAACGGTGGAGCCTGGGTGAGCGTGTCTTGCACTGGTATACGGCGATCCTGTTTATCATATTGGCAATTACCGGACTCAGCATGTTGTTTGGTCGGGCCGTTCTGATTCCATTGCTTGGTCCGACCGGATTCAGCGCCTGGGCCAATTTCTCGATCACTTTACACAACTACCTGGGCCCGTTTTTTTTCGTCGGGATACTCCTGGAGATCGTTTTGTGGATGCGCCATAACATACCCAACGCTGACGACTTCAAGTGGATGGCGACGGCGGGAGGACTGCTGACCCACGACCACGTGTCGGCGGGGCGCATCAACGCCGGGGAAAAACTCTGGTTCTGGGTCATTTGTACTTTCGGTGTGGTCGTCTGCGTAACCGGCGTCATTCTGAACTTCCCGAATTTCGGGCAGACGCGCGAAACCATGCAGATTGCCAGTATTATTCATGCCATCGCTGCAAACCTATGGCTGGCTATGGCAATCGGACATATATGGATTGGGACGCTGGGCACTGAAGGCTCACTGGAAGCCATGACCAAGGGACGGGTTTCCGCGGAATGGGCGAAACAACACCACGACAAGTGGTATGAAGAGGTCAAGACAAAAGAAACTTGACCGTCTCCCAAGCTGTCCCAGACCGTCGCTTTGATATGCAATCTCTGTGCCGGGCGTGAGAACGCCCGGTGTTTTTTTGATCGAGACACATGAAGTATTTTCCAAAATCGGTTCAGAACAACATGCGCGAGAAGGACATCGCGGCCACCTGTGTTCCCGTGCAGTTTGACGACGGAGAATGGGAATCGGCGTTTTTCCTTCACGTCGCCGGGCCGGAGTCCCGCCAGGACAGGCGCATCCTCAAGAAAAACAGAGTCACCCCAACCCTGTTGACGACCGAGTTGATGATGCATGCCGGCGCAGCAGTGCTAATGCTTCGTGTGGAGGTCGGAACCGTCAACGATGATCCGCTTGTATTCGAGATTCTGTTGATACCCGGGCAGGTTAGCATGCACTACGAGTGTCTGAAGTTGCTGGCGCGGCAGCAGCGAATTCGCTATTTTTTCGCGGACTCCGACTATCGCCTCATGCAGGAACAGCAGCATGAAATTAGCGATGCGCAACACGAAAAGTTTGAAGCTTTGGCCCGGGAAGCGTTCGCCCACGACAGCGTGCTGAGGATGTCCGGGAAGTACGATCCCCGGACCGCGATTTCAGATATCGTCGCCCACTATCAGGTGAGGTCCGAACCTGCGCGAAATCCGGATTCGATCTCTCATTGATGTCTTCGCTGCGCTCGATCGTATTGATTCCCGCAGTGATTCTGTCAACGGCCACTGTGACGAGCCTGGCCGGTGATCTGGAAGCGGCCAACATCGCGGCCGACGCGGTGCACAGCAACGGAAAGACGGCGATCATGCAGGCGGCAAGAGCCGGTGACGAGAGCGCTGTAGAACGGCTGATCGAAATCGGGGCGGATATCAATCGGACCAACAACAACGGCGGCACGCCGCTCATGTATGCGGTGCTGGGAGGAAATGTCGATATCGTAAGAATGTTTATCCAAATGGGCGTGGATCTGGATGCGATGGCGGACAATGGCTGGTCTGCGCTGATGATCGCTGCAGCAAAGGGTCGTGCGGAATCGGCTAAAGAACTGCTGAATCATTCCGCCGACCCGAATCTGTCAGACATCTATGGCTGGACGCCCCTCATGCGAGCCGTATACGAAAATCGGGTTGTTACAGCCCGGTTGCTGATGGAAGACAGCAGGACCAGGTTAAATCACAGGGGAGAGAATGGGGTGACGGCACTCCACATTGCGACGGTGCGGGGACAGGTCGATTTGGCGGAGATGCTGCTCGAAAATGGTGCTGACGGCAGTCTTCAAGACGAAGTAGGGCGTACGCCCTACCAGATCGCCCTGAAGAACAACGATGTCGAGCTGTTGGTGTTGTTGAAAGGGGACTAGCCCGCATTTCTCACCAGGCGGCTAGCAGGACACCCGCGTTTGACTGAAGTTTTCCAGGAGCATTACCTCGGTTTTACCTTGGGCCAGTTCGCCGATGTCGGTGGCCCGATACTCCAGCTGCAATCTGGATCTGAATTTTCTGAAGAACTGATCGTACATCTCACCGCCCCGCGTTCCCACAGCCGACAGGCGGTGCCGGTTTTCGTCGTATTCCAGCGCTATAGCTGTCAAAGGTTGACTTGCGGGACCGCCGAGTACCATGGCTC
>JAHEIO010000305.1 GCA_024639325.1 Gammaproteobacteria bacterium | reverse complement strand
CGGCCGAGGCTGTGTGATAACTCGCTGCTAACCCGACCTCTCAGGTCGATATTGTCATCCAGCGGCGGTTGATGATCGATACAGAGCAGTATTTTTTCGGCACAAACGCGCTTATGCAGCGATCGTCTCGATGATGTTTCGCGTTCCGAGCAGGTTGATCGCTCGTTTCATGTTGTAGGCCAGGACCAGCAAGCTCATCTCGGTACTGACCTTCGGGATGGTCTTTGTCTGGAAGTGTGTCGAGCCCATCCAGGCCTTGATCGTACCGAACGGATGCTCCACCGTTGATCGTCGTGTCTGCATCAGGTCGGGTCGGCGATCCAGCCGGGCCTGCGCCCGCTCGAGCGCGTCCGCATGCACCCAGCGGCTGACACGCCGATAGTCACCATCAGTACACTGGGCCTTGATGGCGCAGCTGGTACAGGCCGATGTCCAGTAGCGCCGGATCTCCTTGCCTGCCTCAGTTCGCGTGAAGCGGTAGATCAGACGTTCTCCGGCAGGGCATTCGTACTCATCGTCCTTTGCGACATACCTGAACGCCGCACGATCGAACTGGCCCTTGGCCCGGTTCGGCGATGTCCTCGGCTTCGGCAGATAGGCATTGATCCCGTTTTGCTCACACGCCCGGATCTCGTCACCATTGTAGTAGCCGCGGTCCGCCACGACGTCCAGCTGCTCGACATCCAGTATCGCTTTTGCTTGTTTCGCCAGCGAGCTTAGCTGGCTGCGGTCGCTGCCAACGTTGCTGACCTGGTGCGCGATGATCAGGTGATGCTTACTGTCCACCGCGCTCTGCACGTTGTAGCCAACCATGCCGGTACCGCGGCTGTTCATCGAGCGGGAATCGGGATCGGTCAGTGAGAGTTGCTGGTCCGGTGCCTCAAGCATCCGGACCTCGAGCTTTTTTAGGCGCGCCATCTCCTCCCTGAGCCTGGCCACCTTGTCCTGCAGGGTCCTGGCATCATCCGGCGCCGGTTCTGTCCGGTCCGCCTGGTCCAGTTGCGCCAGGTAGCGTTCGATGGCCGACTCCACATCCCGCAACCGACGCTTCATCTTCGCCCGCGTGAAGTTCTTGTCCCGGCTGTTTACCGCCTTGAACTTGCTACCGTCGATCGCCACCAGCTTCTCGCTCAGCAGGTTCAGCTTCTTGCACAGCATCACGAACTCGCGGCACACCAAGCGGATCGCCTCAGGGTTGTCCTTTCGGAAGTCCGCGATGGTCTTGAAGTCCGGTGCCAGCCGGCCGGTCAGCCACATCAGCTCGATGTTGCGCTGTGCTTCGACTTCTAGCCGCCGCGAGGACTGCACGCGGTTCAGGTAACCGTACACGTACAACTTCAGCATCGTCTTCGGGTGGTAACCGGGGCGGCCCGTGGCAGCGGGTTCTGCTTTGAAGCCCAGACCTGAGATATCCAGATCGTCGATGAACACGTCGATCACCCGCACCGGGTTATCGTCTTCGACGTAATCATCCAGTCGTTCGGGAAACAACGTGCCCTGGCTACGATCCTGGCCCTTGATGAACTTGCTCATGGCGTGCTTCCGGGCTCGAAAGCACAATTATAATTTGATCGGAGTTTTCACACAGCCTCGGCCAAAAGCAGCCGTTTGGTCGACTCTTATTCAAGGGCCAAGGCGTTTCTGAGCTAACCGGGCCTGCAGCGGGGAACCTGAACTACGTCATGGCACGCGAATGGGGTGTCGAATTGGTTCGCACACAGACTATTGCGGATGGCGCTGTGCATTGCGACTTCAGATGGAATTTTCCGGCCGGACGCGAACGCCGACTTGCCCATTGAGGATCGCTTGCCGGATAATGGACCGTCAGATTCACGTCAAGTCATCGGTTCTACAGTATGAATGACCCCGGCTACCGAATATCACTTCAACCCGATTACGTGTTGGTCGAACGATCTCCTGGCTACGATGTTGTTTTGGGTGAAATGCCAGCGTTTTTGAGAGAGCTATCAACTTATTGTGACGAAGCCTGCTGCCGAAAGGTGCTACTTCTGGGTTCAAAAACGACGGTCAATCTTTCGATAGTGGATCTTTACGATCTTGGTACGAAAATCGCTGAATTGCGCCTACAGATAGCGATAGTAGAATCGCATGACGCATCAGATGACGACGAGTCTTTCCTTGAAACTGTGGCGTTCAACCGGGGCGGGCCAATCCAGTTTTTCAAAACCGAAGAAGACGCCCAACACTGGCTAGATAGTTCCTAGTTTGGGCTGGTTGCCGGCAGCCCTTAGGAGCCGTCGCCAAGCGTCCGCTTTGGGTTGCAGTTTCAACTAATCGACGCAACACATTGGCTAAATCGTTCAGCTGGTGTTTCGAAGTGTAGCGTTTCTCGCGGTCGCTCGTTAAGTTGCCGAGCGACGGCGTTTAACCTGTTCTGGTGGACGTTGGATAGAT
>JAHEIO010000304.1 GCA_024639325.1 Gammaproteobacteria bacterium | reverse complement strand
GGAATCCATGGCGCGAAACCTGGGGTTTCGAATGATAGACCACGTCATTCCAGTCGCCGCCGAGATCACGGCGGGTGCTGGTTAGAAAACCACGAGTTCCGACCAGTGGCATACCCCATACGGCGGCCTCAACCGCGCGGCGGTGAATCATCTGTTCTTGCAGGGTCAGTTCCTGCGCAAACGCTGGCGTTAAGGTAGTGATTGAAATCAATGCGATGAGCCAGGCTGAAAGCGTTCGATATAATTTAGATTGTTGATTCATAACTTGTGCTCCTCTTAATAATTGATGTTTCTATTTGATTTTCTCGATATCCGGGAGTTTCCAAGACTTAATAATTTGCGGCTCTTCTGGCCCATAGAGCCGAAGGTTCGCTGCAATTTCATTGTTGTCTTCATATTTGATTCACCTTTGGTTGTTGATCGTACGCTGTTCAACAGCATGTTCTTGCCCCCCTCACTTGCCCTTGTTCCAGGGGGTGGATACCACCGGACTGATCGATAGCCGGAGCAGGTGCTCAGGCGCAAACGCATCCGGAGTCTTCGCGTAGTTCCAGTACTGCACCTGGAATTTCCACGGCCGCCCGCGGATGATCGTGGTCCTGGCCAGGCCGATTCCCAACGGCAAGGTCCAGTTGTCGTCAGTCCGGTTGTGGTCATAGGTGATGGTCGGTCCGGCCGCTACCTGCCAACCGCCGCCCAGCGAATACGCGTAGAAGTAGTTCAGCGCCGTGCGGTTGATCTCGCCTGAGCCCGAGCCGCCGATGTCCCACTGGTGCGACAGGACGCCGCCCACGACGCCCCACTTGCGCACGACGCCCAACAGCACCTCGGGCCCCAGGCCCCAGAGGTCGGCGCCCAGCTTGTCGTTGGTGGCCGTGGGAATGGTGCCCACCAGTCCGCCACCCCACAGCAGGCCGCTGCTCGAGGTCTTTCCGTAGGAGAGGTCGAAACCGGTATCACCGAGGTCCACGCCTTCGGAGCTGAAACCTCCCTGACCGTCCGGCACCGGATCATTGAACAGAACCGGAATCCCCGGGCGGAAGAAGATCGTGCCGCCGTCGGCCAGCTTGAACGGAAAGGCGGTCTGGAACAGGTAGCGGACAGCGGTTTGACTCCCTGCGCCGGGCAGGTCGCCCTGGAAGGTGATGTACTCAAAGTTGTTGCCAAGGGTCATCACCGGCGCGGTCGGGTTCGCGAGTTTGGCGGCGATCTCGTCGGCGGAGGGCGAGGCTGGCGCGCCCGCCTCGCCGGTCGCGGCTTCGAGGTTCGTGCGCCCTTGTGGTGAAATGGTGAATACGACCGATTCGCCGGTCGAGAGTTTAGTTGAGCGGTACTCGTTTTTGGTTTCGGTATTGCGCTCGAGGCGGGAGCACTGCCAGACCCGGTCGATCAACAGACAAACCTGGTCGTCCCCTTCCACCTTCCATTCACGGGGAAACACGCCACCCCAGGCTCGCAGCTCACCGGTCCCGTCCGCATTGTATTCCGACACCGCCTTGTGGCCTCCGCTGAGGGTGCCTTCGAACACGGTATCGCTCATCAGCTCCCGCAGCTTCGTTTCACTACGCACCGGCTGCCAGTTCTGCGCTTGCGCTGGCGCTAAGGCAAAGATTGAAATCAATGCGATGAGCATTGCTGGGGTTATTTGATGTAATCTCGATTTCGTACTCATGATTTTTTAAAATCTATGATTAATTGCTATTCGCATTTCTTTGTAGTCAATTGCAATTTATTGAACAAGCACTGGTTCTGGAAATGTCCAGCTTCCGTCGAGGATCTCTTTCCGCGGCTTGTATTGCCTCACGATGTAATTCCAACCCGGCACAATGGGCAGGAAATTGTCCGCCTTGGGATCGCCTCCGAAGTGGATGGTGATGCTGCCG
Organism: Gammaproteobacteria bacterium; assembly: GCA_024639325.1. Taxonomy (GTDB): domain Bacteria; phylum Pseudomonadota; class Gammaproteobacteria; order Arenicellales; family JAANXG01; genus JAHEKE01. The sequence goes on along the minus strand of JAHEIO010000304.1, from coordinate 571 downwards.
TCTTCGGCCTTCTTGGCCGTGATGTTGTTGAACGAGTGGGCGTTGTACTCGTTGGTCGCCATATAGCCCTCGGCGTCGTAGAGGGTCACCGACCAGAAGGCATCCACCGGCACGTCCTTTACGGTGAGGGTGTAGGCGGTCTTGCCGTCGTTCTTTTCGGGGGTCACGTTCACATAGGAGGCTTCCTTTGCTGGCAACCCGCCCCAGCCGAGGGCAGCACCCAGCATCCAGTAAACCGGCTCAAGCTCTTCTTTCTTGCCGAACATCTTGGACGTATCGGTGGAGATGGATGAGACGACGTTGATTGCCTCACGCATCTTCTCGACTTCTTCCTTGTTCCAATTGGGCGTCTCAAACTTTCCGATGTCAGCCTGTTCGACTTTAACCGCATCCTGGAGCCGATGTGCCTCTTTCATATCTTGCTCATCTTTCGGATCGGCAAATGTTCGAAGGGTCAGGAAGACATTTCGCGTGCCCACCTCCTCTGGTGTCAGGGTGACGGTCTTGGGTCCGTGGTAAACCACAATCGAATGATCCTGACTGATGGTCATCAGGGACTGATAGCGCCCTT
>JAHEIO010000303.1 GCA_024639325.1 Gammaproteobacteria bacterium | reverse complement strand
TCACGGCTAATATGGCTGACCATCGCGTTGTCACGGACCTAAACCGCCCCTTGTGACGTACGATGTCCGCTGACGTTCACCGTCGGCGGAACACCTTGCCGCCGGATTCCTCCTGGCGGAATGTCTCCTTTGCCGAACGGGCTGCCCTGATGCGCAACGCTCACGAGATCGTCGGTGCGCACGGCGCCAATTCGCCGTTTATCCGGAACACTGGACTCTTAAGTGATCTTTAACTAGACTGTCTGCGTGGGAAATTATCCCACTTATTGATACGTCCATACTGAGACACATCACGTTCGCGATTAAATACATGCTCGCATGAGGAAAAACATCATGAAAACCATTATCAAGGGCCAGGTTGCGTTACTCGTATCCATGTTGGCGGCAATCGCCATTACGCTGACCGCTTGTGGCGGCGGAAGCAGCAGTTCAGCGGGGGGCAGCGGATCGCGCAATGCGGCAACCGTTTCCGGCACCGTAACCAACGGTGGAATAGCCAGTCTGGAAATCCGTCAGACCGAAAGCCTATTGGCAACGGTCTCAGATGTTCTCATCCCAGTCGCTCGCGCCGACGAACCAATTTCCGTAACAGTAACCTGCGGTTCGGCGCCATACCAAACATTTACTGACGAAAATGGTCGGTTTTCACTTAGTATTGAGGATTTGCCAGAAAATTTCGATGATGAATGCGACACGCAGTTCAATGGGCAAGCCGGCGACCCGATACCCGTTCAGGCAGGTATGACAACGCGGGTTCAGGTTGTGTTGAACGGCGGTGGCGCACCGGTTGTTAGTGCAAAACTAGCGGGCCCATCAGGCAATGGTGCGCAGGTGGCCGGTGACGTCAACAGCAGTGACGACGACAGCATTGCCAGCGCAGACGACATCAGCAGCGATGATGGCGTGAGTGATGACGGCGAGTCCGATGGAGCGAGTGATGCTGAAAGTGCCGATGGCAACAGTGATGATGACTCTTCCAACTCCCAGAGTAACGTATAAAACCTGATACACAAGAAATTGACTTGAACCTGGCCGGTTCGACGGTATTTACCGTCGATACCGGCCGTTTTTTATGGGTGGTTTTTCTGAGCTGCTTGATTGTGGAGGTTGCTCTGGTCTACCTGGACCTGACGGTCAACTGGCTGCGCTGGTCGGAATACGGTCCCATCCGGAGGCTGTTCAATACGACCCGTGAAGACGCTCTAGCGTCCTGGTTCGCCGTCACCCAGACCGTTTTCGTGGCCTTGGGCGCATGGTTCATCTACGCAATTGGCCGCAGGCATGAAATTTCCCGGCCACGCCGCATCGGCTGGCTGCTGGTCGCCCTGTTCTTTACCTACATCGCCATCGATGACGGCGCGGCCGTGCATGAACGGATCGGATCGGCGTTCAAGGAACGCGAAGGAGGCAGCGTCGGCTTCATCAGCTACCCGTGGCAAATGTTGCTGGCTCCCGTTTTCGCCGCCATGGGGTTGTTCCTCCTGATATTTCTATGGTTCGAGCTGCCGCGGACCGCGGACCGGGTCCGCGTTCTGGTGGCGCTGACGTGCTTTGCAATCGCGGTGTCGATGGATTTCGTTGAAGGAATGGAGGACGGCTATGTGTGGCTGGTCGAAAACTTCGAATGGGACAATGAAACCGTCAGGCATTTCTCCAAGTCCATCGAAGAGTTCATCGAAATGCTGGGCATGACGCTCTTCCTGGTCACCTTTCTGGGGCAGATCGCACACAGAGGGCGTGACATCGTGATTCGATTTCAGCAGGGCGATTGATCGGCGAAAAATGCCCCTTCCTATCAAATCGCGGCGAGGGCGCCGCATAAAAATCATGCATCAGAGTCGGGCAATACTGTAGGAGGCGCGCCTCGCGCCGATAAACCGCGGCGATGCCGACGCATAAAAATCATGTGTCAGGAGTTGGAGAATTCCCTACTTACAGATCAATGTCCGCCGGATTGATCGTCTTCCGAATCGTTATCTTTCTCTTTCTCTTCCTCTTCCTCGCCTTCTTCATCGCCACCACTGTTGGAGTCGGATCTACTGCTTCCCGAGGACCCACCGCTCTCGGAATTGTCGTCCTGCGAGCTGTCATCCGGCGAACCTTCATCCGCTGATCCGTTGTCGCCCGAATCATCGTCATCGGAATTATCCTTTAGCTCGACGCTAGAAGGTTTGGCATTGCCTTGACGCGCATCGACAACAATGTTGTTGACCTGGACTGCCGCCTTATCGGGCACCGCACCAATCGAAAAATCGACCCGCTGCCCATCCACCAGTATCAGCGTGATGATGAAGTTGGCACTGGGCGTGACTTCGATGAGGTCGAAACGCCCCTGATCATCGGTCACATCCTGTTTCTCCCCTCCGAACACCTTGATCCCGGTCACGCTGCCCGATTGTGCGATTGCCTCGCTGCTGACGAGAGAAGCCATCCGAGCAACCATCCTCGCGTATC
>JAHEIO010000043.1:22727-31611 GCA_024639325.1 Gammaproteobacteria bacterium | reverse complement strand
ATAGGTGTTGCCGATACAGACTGTTATTCAGTCAATACCATATTCCTTAGCATTGGCAGTCCTTAACAGGAATTTAAAGTCGCCTGGTGATAAATGCGGGCTAGATTCGACAGGGTAGTTGAATTCACCCCGCGCCCGGGGTGCGAGGCTGCAAACTAGTCAAGAACCGGCCGCAGTGCGCGGTGGGCAGACAGAATGATTTCTTCGGTGGTGTCCCAGTCGATGCAGGCGTCCGTGATGGACACGCCATATTTCAATGTCGACAGGTTATCGGGAATAGGCTGGTTGCCCCAACTCAGGTGGCTCTCGAGCATCAGTCCCACGATGGACCTGTTGCCCTCGACGATCTGCCTGATGCAGTTGGAAAAAACGAGTTGTTGCCGCGCCGGATCCTTGTGCGAATTACCATGGCTGCAGTCGACGACAAGATTTGCCGGCAGACCCGCCTGCTCGAGCCGCTGCACACTCATCGCAATATTTTCGGCATCGTAGTTGGGCTGCCCCCCGCCGCCGCGCAACACGATGTGGCCGTATCGGTTCCCCCGGGTGTGGATGATGGTGGACTGCCCCTGCTGGTTGATGCCCAGGAAATGATGGGGGCGGGACGCCGACTGGAGCCCGTTGATCGCGACGTCCAGACTGCCGTCCGTACCGTTCTTCAGGCCGACCGGGGTCGACAATCCGCTGGCCAGTTCGCGGTGGGTCTGGGATTCCACGGTTCGCGCTCCGATCGCCGTCCACGTCCAGAGATCGGACAGGTACTGCGGCATTATCGGATCCAGCGCCTCGGTGCCCGCCGGCAGTCCGAGTTCCGCCAAATGAATCAGCAGTTCCCGCGCTTTCCTCAGGCCTTTCTCGACCGCGAACGAGTCGTCCATGTCGGGATCGTTGATCAGGCCCTTCCATCCCACGGTGGTCCTCGGCTTCTCGAAGTAGACGCGCATTACCAGCATCATGGCATCATCGACCTGCTCCGCCAGATTCTTCAATCTGCCTGCATACTCCTTGGCTGCTTCGACATCGTGTATGGAGCAGGGTCCGACCACGACGAATATGCTGCGATCCTCTCTGTCCAGGATCTTCATCAATCGCTCCCTGCCCGCAACGACGGTCGCCGCCGCACCCGGTCCGAGCGGCAGTTTGGCTTTGATCTCGCCGGGGGTCGGCATCAAATCCTGGCTGGCGACGTTGACGTCGTTGATTCTTTGCATATTACAGGGCCGCTGCCCGATGAAACCGCGATTAATTCGGCGTGAATGATAACACTGATGACGCCCTAACCCATCTCTGAGGGTGATCCTCGTACGTGCGGGCACAGCGCAGCCCAGACCGCGGTGTTGGCCGGCGTTGCAATGCCGTACTTCGCACCAAGCTGATGCACCCGTCCGGACAGCCATTCGAGTTCGAGAGGTTTTCCGTTTTCCAGATCGATCAGCATCGACGATTTCTGACTGTAGGGCTGCTTTTTAAAGAGTTCAATGACCGCGTCGGCGGCCGCGGCCGTAAAATTCTGTCCGCTTGCATTGGCAACGGCGATGTTTTCGGACAGCAAACTCCGCATGAAGGAAAGACAGTCCGGATTCTCGTAGACAGGGCCGATCGGCAGGCGCGTGATGCACGTTGCGCCCGAGAACGCCGCCAGGGCGATAAATTTTTGCCAAACCACCCTCCGGGGATCATCGGTTGCCGCGACATCGAGCGCTTTCGCGTGTTCACAGACCCGGATAAATTCCTGCATTTTCCGATCACCGTTCAGTCCGTCAACGGTAACCCGGTGAACGCCTCCCGGATTGGTGATGACGCCCGGCTCGCTGATATGTGCCCCGATGTAAATGACCCCCTCGGCAATTTGTGACCGGGGTGCATGCCGGGCGATCATTTCAGCGCTGTCGATCCCGTTCTGCAGCGTCACGATACGTGTTTCGGGTGTCAGGAGCGGCGCAAGTGACGACGCGGCGGTATCCGTGTCGGGAAGTTTCACGGCAAAGATCGCGACATCGACCGGCCCTATATCGGCAGGATTGCTGGTTGCATGAATGCGTGGAATGTGGAGGTTGCCCAACGGCGTCTCCAGTCTGAGTCCATTCGCGCACAGCGCGGTCAGGTGTGACCCACGTGCGATCAGATGGACTTCCTGCCCCGCTTCGGCCAATCTGCCACCCACGTACCCACCAACGGCTCCCGCGCCCATGACGGCGATTTTCATTAGCTGCAATCCTCAGGTTTAGAGTTGACTGAAGAAAGTCGCTTCATCTCTGATTCAGGTAAGAGCCTCCGACTAACGCCTCTCTGTCGAACATCAATCCTGCGATTTATTCAGCGCCTGGTCGATATCCCAGAGGATGTCGTCCAGGGTCTCCAGGCCAACTGAAATCCGGATCATGTCCGGCGTTATGCCGGCCTTGATCTGGTCTTCCTCGGAAAGCTGCCGGTGTGTGGTGGATGACGGGTGGATGACCAGGGTCTTGGCATCGCCGACGTTGGCCAGGTGGCTCAGGAACTGGACCCCCTCGATAAATGCGGCACCGGCCGCCTGACCACCCTTGATGCCGAACGTCAATATGGAACCCGCACCCTTCGGCAGGTATTTCTCCGCCAGCGCGGCGTATTCATTTTCGGGAAGCCCGGCATACTTGACCCACGATACCAGGGGGTGCCGCTGGAGAAACTTCGCGACGGCCACCGCGTTCTCGATGTGGCGTTCCATGCGTACGTGCAGCGTCTCGAGTCCCTGCAACAGCAGAAATGCATTGAACGGACTCAACGTTGGCCCCATTGTCCGCAGCGTCTCACAGCGTGCCTTCATGGTGTATCCAAAATCGCCAAAAGTTTCGTAGAAGCGGATACCGTGATAGCCCTTGGATGGTTCCACCATGGCGGGGAAGTTGCCGTTGTCCCATGGAAACTTGCCCGACTCCACGACTACACCGCCCATGGTGGTGCCGTGTCCGCCGATGAACTTCGTCGCCGAGTGGACGACGATATCGGCGCCAAACTCCATGGGTCGGCACAGGTAGGGGGACGCGAATGTATTGTCTACGACGAGCGGAATGCCCGCTTCTTTTGCGATGTCGGCAACGGCCTCGATGTCCAGGATGTTGTTGAACGGATTTCCGATGGTTTCCGCGTACAGCGCTCTGGTTCTGGATGACAGCGCCTTTCTGAAATTTTCGGGGTCATCGGAGTCGACGAAGTGCGTCTTGATGCCGAAACGCCGGAAGGTCATGTCGAACTGGGTATGCGTGCCGCCGTAGAGCGTACTGGCCGACACGATTTCATCACCCTCCTCGAGTATCGTGAGCAGGGCGACCATCTGTGCCGCGATGCCGGAGCTCACCGCGACTCCGGCACGACCGCCCTCCAGCGCCGCCATGCGCTCCTCCAGAACGGCGTTGGTCGGGTTCATCAGCCTGGTATAGACATTTCCAAAGGTTTGCAGGTTGAAAAGACTGGCGGCGTGATCGGCACTGTCGAACACGTAGGACGCGGTTTGATAGATAGGCACCGCGCGGGCACCGGTAGCGGGATCCGGCAGCTGCCCGGCGTGCAGACACTTGGTTTCTATTCCGAATTCTCGATCAGCCACGACGGCCTCCTGGTTCGGGTCCCCGGTTGATTCAATAGGGCACCCACGTGGGTCTGCGGGACGAGATGATCTTGGTGTCGACACCCATGAAGTTCAGGCCTCCGAACAATCGGCCGTATTCGATCTTCATGCAGCGATCCATGACCACCTCGAGGCCGGCCTGGCGCGCCCGTTCTGCCGCTTCCTCATGCACCACGCCAAGCTGCATCCAGACGACCTTCGCGCCGATCTCGATGGCCTGATCGACCAGCGGTGGCACCTTCTCGGAACGCTGAAAAATGTCGACGACCTCGACGGGATCCGGGATGTCGAGAAGCGAAGGGTAACACTTCCGGCCCAACACCTCCTCGTATCCGGGATTGACCGGGATCACGGTGTAGCCGTGATCGATCAGGTACTTGGCGGCAAAATTGCTGGGACGATACCAGTTGGCCGACAGGCCTACCATTCCGATCCGTTTGTAAGTCTTCAGTATACGCCGCAGAGTTTCGATATCGGACATGGATGAATCCTGATTTTGCAGTTCCCAGCCTAAAGCAATCCTGAATATTCAGCAACCGGGGGCACTGTTCTGAGCTGCTGTAATGGCTTATGCTTTAATCCCGACGTGAGGACTGCGTATGAGTTGTTGCCACTACTATCAATTCACGGAGCATGGGGACACCGTATTCTCCGTTGATATTTCCGCAATCAAATTTGGACCGGGCGCCCTCCAGGAGGTCGGTGAGGATGCGCGCGACCTCGGTCTGAAAAGAGTGGCGGTGTTCACCGATCCCATCCTTGCGAAACTGCCTTATCTGCAAACCGTTAGCGCATCTTTACTACAGGCCGGCGTCGATGCGGAGGTCTACAGCCAGGCGCGGGTGGAGCCTACGGACAAGTCGTTTCAGGATGCCTGCCGTTTCGCCGTTGAGGGCAAGTTCGACGGCTTCATCTCGCTAGGCGGCGGTTCGGTCATCGATACCTGCAAGGCGGCGAACCTGTACAGCACCTGGCCGGCCAGTTTCGAGACTTACGTCAATGCCCCGCTTGGTGCGGGGCAGCCGGTACCCGGCGCTCTGAAACCCCATATCGCATGCCCGACCACTTCCGGCACGGGCAGCGAATGCACCGGCATCGCCGTATTCGATTACCTTGAGATGAAAGTAAAGACCGGAATCGCTTCCCGCGCGCTGCGGCCCACCCGCGCCGTCATCGATCCGACCTGCACCTATACGCTGCCCGCCAACGTGGTCGCGGCCAGCGGATTCGACGTACTCAGCCACGCCATCGAGTCCTACACGGCCATGCCGTTTAGCCAAAGGAACAAGCCGGCCTCACCCGCGGTGAGACCCATGAGCCAGGGCGCCAATCCCTACAGCGACCTCGGCTGTGAAAAAGCGCTCGAGCTGACCGGCCGGTACCTCGTGCGGGCCGTGCAGGACGCGAACGATCACCAGGCGAGAGACCAGATGATGTTCGCCGCGACGCTTGCCGGCATTGCATTCGGCAACAGCGGTGTACACATTCCCCACGGCATGGCTTATTCGGTTGCCGGCCTGGTCAGGGACTTTCAACCCGCAGGCTACCCGGACGACGAACCGATCTGTCCGCACGGTATGTCGGTCATCGTCAACGCGCCCGCGGCGTTCAGATTCACCGCATCCGCCTGCCCGGAGCGGCATCGGCATGGCGCCCGGCTGCTCGGCAGCGACGAGATGGACGTCGATGACCACGAATCAGGAAATCTCCTGGCCGGGCAACTGATCAGTATGATGAAGGCCACGGACATGCCCAACGGAATCGGCGGGGTCGGGTACGAGGAAAGGGACATCCCGCATCTGGTGGAAGGGGCCTATGCACAAAAACGGCTGCTGCAGCAATCTCCGCGAAGCATCGGCCAGGATGACCTCGCGGTTATCTACGAGGATGCGGTGAGATACTGGTGAAGCGCAACACGAACCGAAGAGGGCAAAGATGAAATACAAAGCGTTAGCGGTGATCACCGCCGCAGTTTTTTCCATGATCTCAACAACGGTCCGTTCGGAGAGCGAACTCATTACGCAGGGGCGCTATGTGGCCACGATCGGGGGATGCAATGATTGCCACACCGCCGGATATCTCATGTCCGAAGGCCAGGTACCCGAGGAGAAATGGCTCCTCGGCGACAGTTTTGGCTGGTACGGCCCTTGGGGTACAACGTATGCACCAAACCTGCGACTGCTGGCCGACGGCATGACCGAGGCCCAGTGGATCGCCATGGCGAAAGCGCTCAAAGCCCGGCCGCCCATGCCCTGGTTCAACCTCAACCTGATGAGGGAGTCGGACTTGCAGGCCTTGTATCACTATCTCCGTCACCTTGGACCCGCGGGCGGCCCGGCACCAGCTTATATTCCCCCGGATCAGGAACCGCCGCCGCCCTACGCTACATTCCCTGCACCACCACAGTAACGATTTTGTAAGGATCGAATCATGTCGAAGCCATCGCTGCTCATCACACGCAAGCTGCCCGCCAACGTGGAGGCACGAATCCAGCGGGACTACGAGGGGATTTTCAATCCGGAAGACCGACTGTATTCCTCCGAAGAACTCATCGAATATTCCGGCCGGGCTGATGCAATACTGCCCTGCCACACGGAGCACTTTTCGGCCGACGTGATCCGGCGGCTGCCCGATCGGATCAGGGCCATTGCTAATTTCTCGGTCGGCGTCGACCACTGCGATCTGGACGCCGCACGGCAGAAGGGCATCGTCGTGACCAACACACCGGACGTACTGACCGACGCCACCGCGGAGCTGACCATGCTGCTGATCCTCGGCGCCGCTCGACGTGCCAGCGAGGGCGAACGTCTGATACGGGCCGGGCAATGGAACACCTGGAGTCCGGCATTCATGGTCGGCACACAGGTCACCGGCAAACGACTTGGCATCATCGGCATGGGGCGGGTTGGCCAGGTCACCGCCAGACGCGCGCGCGGTTTCGACATGGAGATTCACTATCACAACCGCAGGAGACTGGACCGCGCCGCCGAAAACGGCGCGACTTACCACGAAAACCTGGACACACTGCTCCCGCTCAGCGAATTTCTCGCCTTGCACTGCCCGAACCTGCCCGAAACCCATGACCTGTTGAACGCCGAGCGGATCAACCGTTTGCCCGATGGCGCCATCGTGGTGAACTCTGCACGCGGGGCCGTCGTCGATGAAGACGCACTCATCGACGCATTGAAATCCGGAAAACTTGCCGCAGCGGGTCTGGACGTCTACAAGAACGAACCCGCCATCAGGCCGGATTTCGCCGAACTCGACAACCTATTCCTGCTGCCCCACGTCGGAAGCGCCACTCGGGAGACCCGGGACGCCATGGGATTTCGGGCGCTGGACAATCTCGACGCGATCTTCGCCGGCGAGGAGCCCAAGGACCGTGTCGCCTAGCCCGCACCCACGATTGGCAGGAGTTGGTCAAGCGTCGTGATCTCCGCTTCGGGGTCCGCGGTCAGGCGCTCCCTGCCCTGCCCGAAACGATTGACCCAGGCGACGTGAAATCCAAAGGTTGCGGCACCGACGGCGTCCCATGCGTTAGAGGACTGAAAGCTGATTCGTTCAGCGGCTACACCGAGCCTGTCTACAGCCAGTTGATACACGCGAGGGTCGGGTTTGTAGATTCCGACTTCCTCCACCGACAGATTGGCATCCAGTAGCTCGCTGATGCCGGCGCTGCGCACCGCCGATTCCAGCATCCCGGGGGAACCGTTGGAGAGTATCGCTGTTTTGAGGCCGGCCTGCTTCAGCCGCATCAACGTATCCCCGACTTCCGGATAGGCATCCAGTTCCATGTAGGCGGACATCAGGTCGTCCTTCAGCGCCGCGTCGTCGATGCCGTGCGCTTCCAGTGCAAAATCCAGAGCGTCCCCGGTGAGCTGCCAGAAGTCGACGTGCCTCCGCATCAGGCTGCGCAGCCAGGTGTACTGCAGTTGTTTCGTGCGCCACAAATTGGATACGGCATCCGCCTGCTCTCCGATACGGGTTTCGTGCCGACCCACGGCGGAGTGCACGTCGAACAGCGTTCCATACGCGTCGAAAACGCAGGCCTCGATCCCGGAAAATTTTACAGTGTCCATTTCTTGATACCCGTTCAATTGCTCCGTGAAGATACCGGAGTTGCAATACGGGAGTAAAGCAGGGTCAACCGGCGTTTACAATGGCGGGATCGAGTAGGTGCCCGCAACGTGCGCAATCATGTCTTCCTCTCCCTCGGAAAACATGTCGACCTCTCCAACGGCAAGGCGCTTGCCCACCTTGATCAACCGCGCGTGTGCGATAACGTCCCTGGGACTCGGCCTGCGTAAAAAGTTGATACTGAGGTTGGTGGTCACGGCGAGTTCCACCCGGCCTATTTTGCCGAGGACCGCGGCGTAAATCACGAAATCCGCCAGCGTCATCATTACGGGACCGGATACCGTGCCGCCGGGGCGCAGAAATTCATCGCGATACGGCGCACGCCCCGTGGCAACACCATCACCAATGTGCTCTATCGTAATTCCGAGGTACCCCACCAGCGGCACCTGGTCCCGGGCGATGATGTCGAATTCCTGTGGCGTGATTTTTGTCATGGCAGCGGTTAACATGATGTGCATGAAGACAATTGAGTGGTTCTTTGATTTTGTCTCGCCTTACTCCTATTTACAATGCGAAAGACTCGGGGAGCTGCCGGAATTCGTATCCGTCCGGTACCGGCCCATCCTGCTGGGCGCATTGCTCAACCACTGGCAACACAAGGGACCGGCGGAGATCCCGGAAAAAAGAAAATTCGCCTACCGCTCGCTGGTCTGGAGCGCACGGAAGCGGGGTATACCGTTCAGATTTCCACCAGCCCACCCCTTCAATCCGCTGCCCCTGCTGCGTCTGTCGATCGCGCTGGACAATCGGGCCGATGCGGTGCGCGAAATGTTCCGCTTCGTTTGGCGTGACGGCAAACTGCCCCAGGATGCCGGTGACTGGTCGACGCTGATCCAGAGTCTCGATGTTCCGAACGCCGACGAACTCATCCAGTCAGATCGAGTAAAACAGGGCCTGCGTGGGAATACGGAACATGCTATCGAATGCGGCGTGTTCGGCGTGCCGACCACCCTGGTCGACGGCGAGTTGTTCTGGGGCGTAGATTTTTTCGAGTTCCTGCTGGAGTACCTGGAGAACCCGGGCGTGCTGAATGACGACGAAATGCGGCGTGTGAGCGAGCTGCCGGCGGCGGCGCAAAGAAAATAGATGCGGGAAATCAGACCGGGTGCAGCCGTGACATCATTCGTAGGAGCGGCGCCC
>JAHEIO010000043.1:0-22627 GCA_024639325.1 Gammaproteobacteria bacterium | reverse complement strand
TTCGTAGGAGCGGCGCCCTCGCCGCGATGAAAAATCGTACGCAACGGGCTTGTTGCGCAGCTCAAAAATTCTCGACTTCCAGCGCCATCGCCTCATCGGATCCCTCGACGATGGCATGTCTCAGCGCGCCCGAACCGGGCAGTACGTGGGCCGCATAGTAGCTGGCGGTTTTGATCTTGGCGTCGTAAAAACCCGCATCACCATCCCCTGAATCGAGTTTCGACCGGGCGGCAATGGCACTCCGGGCCATCAGCCATCCGCCGGTTACGATTCCCCATAATTCCAGGTAGTAACCGCTGGCCGCGGCGGGCAATTTCGGTTCGTCCATGGCCACTTCCAGCAACCACGTCGTCGCCCTCTCCAGGTCATCGACCGCCGGACCATATGATTTTTCGAATTCCGGTATCTTCGACGCGGCGGCTTCGATTTCCCGCATCCTGGACACCGCCTCCCCGGCGACAGCGCCACCGTCGCGAATGAGCTTCCTGCCGACCAGATCTCCGGCCTGAATCCCGGTGGTTCCCTCATAGATTGTGGTAATGCGGGCATCGCGCAGGTGCTGCGCCGCTCCGGTTTCTTCGATGAATCCCATGCCTCCGTGTACCTGCACGCCCATATAGGCCACCGAGTTGCCGGTCTCCGTGCACCAGCCCTTTACGACTGGAGTCAACAAATCCAGGAAGTGCTGCTGCCGTTCCCGCTCGGCCTGGTCGGGATTGCGGACCGAATGGTCGAATGCCGCGGACCAGGAATAGACCAGGGCGCGCATGGCCTCGATCTTGCACTTCATGGTCATCAGCATCCGGCGAACGTCGGGGTGGTGGATGATGGACACACGTTCGCCGCTCTTTACACCGACCGGCCGGCCCTGTACGCGGTCTTTTGCGAAGCTGAGCGCCTGCTGGTAGGCGCGGTCTGCGATGGCCAGACCCTCCACCCCCACCGCGTGCCGAGCCAGATTCATCATGATGAACATGTACACCAGGCCCTGGTTTTCCTCGCCCACTAGGTAACCGGTGGCGCCACCGCTGTCACCGTAAGCCAGCACACACGTCGGACTGCCGTGTATGCCGAGCTTGTGTTCTATGGACACGCAGTGCACGTCGTTGCGCTCGCCAATCGAACCGTCGGGATTCACGTTGAACTTGGGCACGAGGAATAGCGATATACCCTTCACGCCCTCGGGTGCATCGGGCGTTCTCGCCAACACCATGTGAACGATATTGTCGGTCAGGTCATGGTCGCCATAAGTGATGTAGATCTTCTGGCCGTACAACCGGTAGTGATCGCCCGCCGGTTCGGCGCGCGTACGCACCGCGCTCAGATCGGAACCGGCCTGCGGCTCGGTAAGGTCCATGGTGCCTGTCCACTCGCCGGAAACCATTTTGTCCAGATACAGCCGCTTCAGCTCGTCCGATCCATGCCTCGACAGTGCTTCCACCGCGCCCTGGGTCAGCATCGGGCACAATCCGAACGACATATTCGACGCGGCTACCATTTCCTGAACCGCGGTGCCTACCAGGTAAGGCAGGTTCTGGCCGCCGTGCTCTTCGTCGAAGGTCATCGACGGCCATCCGCCCTCGACGAAGGCGTCGTACGCCGCCTTCCAGCCATCCGGTGTGACCACGCTGCCGTCCTCGAAGCGCGAACCCTGGGTATCGCCCTGCCGGTTGAGCGGCGCCAGCACTTCGTTCGCCACACGCGCGGCCTCTCCCAGGACCGCGGCCACCAGATCCGTCGTTGTGTCCTCGTTGCCAGGCAGGGACAGCACATCCTCCAGACCGCACAGTTCGTTTAGAACGAACTCCATATCCTGGATTGGGGCTTTATAAGTCACGGGTGTCTACTGAACCGCTTCGGTAAGTTTGGGCACGACGTCGAAAAGGTCGCCGACGATGCCGTAGTCCGCCACCTGGAAAATTGGCGCTTCCTCGTCCTTGTTGATTGCGACGATCACCTTGCTGTCCTTCATTCCCGCGAGATGCTGTATCGCTCCCGAAATGCCCACGGCGACATACAGATCCGGTGCGACGACCTTGCCGGTTTGACCTACCTGGTAGTCGTTCGGAACGTATCCTGCGTCGACCGCGGCGCGCGACGCACCGACCGCCGCGTTGAGTTTGTCGGCCAGCGCCTCGATGATCTGAAAATTATCGGCACTCCCCATTCCCCTGCCGCCGGACACGACAACCCGAGCACTGGTCAATTCCGGCCGGGTGGACTGGGTCAGTTCCTGGCCCACGAAACTCGAAAGTTCATTGCTGTCAGCGTGCGCGTCCATACCGACTACCTCCGCCCTACCGCCTTCCGCAGCCGCCGCTTCGAAAGTGGTGGGCCGGATCGAGACAACCTTGATGGCGTCGGTCGACTGCACGGTGGCGACGGCGTTGCCGGCGTAGATGGGCCGCAAGAAAGTGTCCGCAGACTGGATGTCCGTGATGTCCGATATGGCCGCCACGTCGAGCAAGGCCGCCGCCCTGGGCAGGACGTTCTTGCCCTGGCTGGTCGCCGCCGCCAGAATGTGCGTGTAGTCCGGCGCGATGGATAAAATCAATCCGGCAAGGCTCTCGGCGAGCTGGTGCTCGTAGATATCGTGCTCGCAGGTCAGCACCTTTGTTACGCCCGCAACCTTGGATACCGAGTCGGCCACACCGCCGCAATTCTTTCCCGCCACCAGCACCGAAACTTCGGGGTCGATCTCGAGTGCGGCCGTCACCGCATTTAGTGTGGACTCCTGCAGTGTCTGATTGTCGTGTTCCGCAATTATCAAGACCGCCATTTAAATCACCTTTGCTTCATTTCTTAGTTTGTCGATCAGCTCTTCCACGCTGCCCACCTTGATACCCGCAGCCCTTTCCGGCGGATCTTCCACCTTCAACACTTTCACCCGGGGCGCAGTGTCCACTCCAAGACTCTCCAGCGGTACGATATCCAGCGGCTTCTTCTTCGCCTTCATGATATTCGGCAGCTTGACGAAGCGTGGCTCGTTCAGCCGCAGGTCGGTGGTCACCACGGAAGGCATGGACAGGGAGACCGTTTCGAGGCCGCCGTCGACCTCCCGCGTCAGCTTGAGTCGATCTCCTTCGAATTCGAGATTTGACGCGAATGTCCCCTGGGACCAGCCCAGCAATGCCGCGAGCATCTGACCGGTCTGGTTGTTGTCGCCGTCGATGGCCTGCTTTCCCGTTATGACGAGCTGCGGCGACTCCTTCTCGACCAGGTGTTTCAATATCTTGGCCACGGCCAGCGGCTCGATGTCCTGATCCGTCTCCACCAGTATTCCTCTGTCCGTTCCCATGGCCAGAGCCGTACGGATCGTTTCCTGACATTGCCTTACGCCGATTGACACGATTACGATTTCCTCGGCGACGCCGGCCTCCTGAAGCCTGATGGCTTCTTCGACCGCTATTTCGTCGAAGGGGTTCATCGACATCTTTACGTTGGCGGTTTCCACGCCGCTTTGATCGCTCTTGACTCGCACTTTGACGTTGTAGTCGACAACGCGCTTGACCGGTACCAATATTTTCATTTGTTCGAAACCTTAGTTATTCCTGTTGACCTTTCACGCCCCCTTGTGCGGACTCGTTGACCGTTCCGGATCGCCACGATGCGCGCGGCGAGGTAATTTACCCGTAGATGCCCGGAACTGCAATGGATTCCTGATGGCGGGAACCCGTTTTTCAACCATGGGATCAGATGATTCCGGCGGCTCTCGCGGCCTCGATATTCTCGGCGGCGTAGCCGAGCTCGGTGAGTATCTCCCCGGTGTGCTGGCCGTGTTCCGGGGGTTCGCGATTCACCGCGAACTCGAAGTCGCTGATCTTGAGCGGAAAACCGTATTCCAGATACCCCTTTCTATCGATCACCATCCGCCGCGCCCGAAACTGTTCATGGCGGACCACCTGATCCTGGGCGATGACGGGTGACAGACAGCAATCGACGTCCCTGAAGCGGTCGACCCAGTATTGCTGGGGCTGGCTGTTGAACAGTGTTGCAAGCTCCCCTCGTATTGCTTCGAGCGTCTGTTCGTCTGCAGACTGCTTGTCGATCCAGTCCGGTCGATCGACGGTCTCGCAAAACGCCTGCCAGAACTTTTGCTCCAGCGCGCCCAGCGCCATGTACTTGTCATCCCGCGTCCGGTAGATCGAATACCATGGCAGGCCGCCGGACAGGAAGCTCCGGCCCCTGCCGGTCCCACGCCCGGTCTCGTTGAAATCCATCATCGGCATGATGCTGTGGGCCAGGGTGCAATCCGCCATGGCCACGTCGACGTAACGGCCCTGACCGCTGCGCTGGACATCGACCAGCGCCGCCAATATTCCCATCGCCGATGCCAGGGTCCCGCCGATCATGTCGGCGATTTGGAAGTTTGGGACAACCGGGTCGCCATCGGCTTCGCCGGTCTGATCGGTGACTCCGATTTCAGAACAGTAGTTGAGGTCATGACCTGCTTTGAGGCGGTAGGGGCCGTCCTGTCCATACCCGGACAGGGAGCAATAGACAATAGCGGGGTTGATTGCGCTGACCGTCTCGTAGTCGATTCCCAGGCGTTGAACGACGCCGGGTCGAAACCCCTCGAAAAGCGCGTCGGCGGTTCCGAGAAGCCGAAAAAAGATGGCCCTGCCCTGCTCGTGCTTCAGATCGATTCGCATGGACCTTTTGTTTCGATTGACGAGCCTGAAATAGCCCCGCATCGAGCGGGCGTAGTCGCCCTGACCCGTATCTTCGACCTTGATCACATCCGCGCCCATGTCCGCCAGATGCTGAGTGCACAGGGCACCGGGCAGCAGCCGGGTCAGGTCCAGGACGCGCAGGCCGTAAAGAGGGGGTTTGCGCACGGCAACGGAATCCGTCGTCATCGAAGGCCGCCGTTTCTAGGATTTGAGTTCATCGAGGTCCTTGAACAGTTCGAGGGCTTCCGGATTGGCCAGCGCTTCCTTGTTTTGCACGGATTCGCCGTGAACAACGCTGCGCACGGCAAGCTCGACGATCTTGCCGCTCTTGGTCCTCGGAATATCGGCAACCTGGATGATCTTCGCGGGGACGTGCCGGATGGATGCGTTTTCCCTGATCCGTTTCTTGATCCGTGCAATCAGTTCATCGTCCAGTACTACGTTGTCCCGCAGCCTGACGAACAGTACTACTCGCACGTCGTTGTCCCAGCGTTGCCCGATGACGAGACTTTCCACCACGTCGTCCACCTGTTCCGCCTGCCGGTAGATTTCCGCCGTACCGATGCGCACGCCGCCCGGATTGAGCACCGCGTCGGACCTGCCGTAGATGATCATTCCGCCGTGCTCCGTCGCCGAGACGTAGTCGCCGTGACACCAGACGTCGGGGACTTTCTCGAAATAGGCGCTTTTGTATTTCACCCCGTCCGGATCGTTCCAGAAGCCAATTGGCATCGACGGGAAGGAGTTGATGCACGCGAGCTCTCCTTTCCGCCCGGCTGCCACTTCGGCGCCATCGTCATCGAGCACGCGAACGTCCATGCCGAGGGCAAGGCACTGCACCTCGCCCGGCCACACCGGCAGCGTCGGGTTGCCGCCCACGAAGCAGGAAATGATATCCGTGCCGCCGGCGATCGAGGACAGGCAAAGATCGGATTTTACGTTCTCGTAGACGTAGTCGAAGCTCTCCGGCGCCAGCGGCGAACCGGTGGACAGAATGGTCCGCAGTGACGACAAGTCATGCGTGACCCTGGGCTTGGCTCCCGACTTGCCCAGCGCGTCGATGAACTTGGCCGAAGTACCGAATATGTCGATGTTCTCGTCGTCGATGTAGTCGAACAATGCGTTGCCATCCGGATAAAACGGCGACCCGTCATACAACATGATAGTCGCCTCAGAGGCCAGCCCCGAAACCAGCCAGTTCCACATCATCCAGCCGCAGGTGGTGAAGTAAAACAGCCGGTCCCCCGGTTTCACGTCCACGTGCAGCCGGTGCTCTTTGAGATGCTGCAGCAGCGTACCGCCCACGCCGTGTACGATGCACTTGGGCGCACCGGTGGTGCCCGACGAAAACATGATATACAGCGGACTGTTGAACGGGACCTGCTCGAATTCGATATCGCCGGCATTGAATGGCCGCACGAATTCATCGAACAATACGGCGTTTTCTATCCCGTCGAGATCTGGATCCGGCGTGGTGTAGGGAACCACGACAACGGCGGCAACGTCTTCAAGCTGCTCCCGCACCCGGGCCAGTTTCTCCCTCGAGTCATGGCGCTTGCCGTTGTAAAAATAGCCGTCGGCGCCGATCAGAACCTTCGGCCGAATCTGGCCGAAACGATCCAGCACCCCCTGGACGCCAAAATCCGGTGAACACGACGACCACACCGCCCCGATCGATGCCGCGGCCAGCATGCCGATCACGGCTTCCGGCATATTCGGAATGAAAGCGGCGACCCGGTCGCCCGGCCCGACCCCCGCGGCGCGCATAGCCGCCGACAGACGAGACACGTTCCGGTACAGCTCGTTCCAGCTCAGTGACCGCTGAACCCGGTCCTCTCCCCGGAAAATGATCGCGGGCGTATGGTCCCGGCGGCGCAGCAGGTTTTCCGCGAAATTCAGTCTCGCTTCGGGAAACCATCGGGCACCCGGCATGGCAGTGATATTTTCAACAATGGTGTCACCCCGGGTTTCGGCGACGACGTACGTGTAATTCCAAACCGCGGTCCAGAATTCACGGGAGTGCTCTACAGACCATCGATGCAGGTCCGGGTAACCTTCGATCCGCACTCCGTGGCGCCGTGACACCATGTGTGCAAAACCGGTGATGGTTGCGCCCTCGACCCGTTCTTCCGGGGGCGTCCACAACGGCTCCCTCATATGTGATTTCTACGCTGCATTGTACGGACTATATTTCACCACCTATGGTGACTACCGTTCGACCCGTGTTCTTGCCTTCCACGAAATCGTCGAACACCCCGGGCAACGCATCGAAAGCCACCTTCCGGGTAACTATCTGCTCGAGGTGGCGCGGCCGCAGATCGGATCCCAGCCGCTCCCAGCCCTGCTGGCGCATGGACGGGGAGCAGATCACCGAATTGATGCCCAGCAGCGAGACGCCGCGCAATATGAACGGCATGACCGTAGTATTGAGCTCCCAGCTCGCGGCCAGTCCTATCGCCGCGATGTTGCCGAACGGCTTCGTGGTGCGGGTCAGCCAGGTCAGCACCTCACCGCCAAGATTGTCTATTGCGCCGCCCCACTCGGCGCGTTCCATCGGCCGTTTTCCCAGATCCAGGCCTTCTCTGAGCAAGATGGTCGTGGCACCCAGCGATTTGAGGTAGTCTTCCGATTCCGCTTTACCGGTCAGCGCAACGACCTCATATCCACAGCCCGACAGGATATCGATGGCGACACTGCCCACGCCGCCGGTGGCACCCGTGACGACGATCGGCCCGTGCTCGGGTGTCTGGCCGTTTTGCTCCATACGATCAACCGCCAGCGCCGCCGTGAACCCGGCCGTGCCGATCGCCATGGCTTCGAACAATGAGATGTTGTCGGGGAGTTTCACCGCGCAATCGGCGGGTACGCGCACGAATTCGGCATAACCGCCGTCGCGGGTCTCGGAAAGATCACAGCCGCAGACGGCCACCTTGTCGCCCGGCTGGAAGCGGTTGTTGTGTGATTCCTCGACGATGCCGGACACATCGATACCTCCTACCAGCGGATACCTCTTGAGTATCTTGCCCTTGCCCGTGGCGGCCAACGCATCCTTGTAATTGACGTCGGAGTATGCGGCGCGTATCACGACATCACCGTCGGTAAGATCTTCGAGGGTGACGTTTTCGTACCCTGCCCTGATATTTCCATCGTCACTGTGGATACGATATGCTTTGAAAGATTTCATTGTTTTACCTGGTTGAGTTTGAAAATAGTGGAGTTTGCCCCGGATTTCGTATTATATAACTTTGCATCGAAAGAGACCGGCTATGTCAGAAGATACCATTTTCGGCAAGATCGTTCGTGGAGAAGCCCCCGCCGATATCGTTTTTCAGGACGACAGGGTCACGGCATTTCGCGACATCACCCCGCAGGCACCGACCCATATTCTGATCGTCCCGAACAAGGCCATCGCCACGGTCAACGATGTCAAACCGGAGGATGAAGAGACACTGGGCCACATGTTCGTCGTCGCGGCCAGGCTGGCGGAAGAAGAAGGTATCGCAGATGACGGCTATCGGCTCATCGTCAACTGCAACCGCGACGGAGGTCAGATCGTCTTCCACCTGCACATGCATCTGCTCGGGGGGCGCCCCATCGGCAGAATGGTGGCGCGCTAGGCAACGATCCCGACGACCGCGCCGGTACAGCACGTTGCGATCGTTCCCGACAGGATACTCTTCATCCCCAGCCCCACGATCTCTCTCCGTCGCTCGGGAACCATGGTAGTCAACCCGCCCAGCATGATGCCAAGGCTGCCGAAATTGGCAAACCCGCACAACGCGTAGATCATGATCAGTTCACTGCGCTGGCTCAACGAATCTGGGGGAAGATTCGATAGCTGCACATAGGCAATGAACTCGTTGAGTATCGTTTTTACACCCATCAATGCACCAGCAGTGACCGCTTCATTCCAGGGTACGCCCATTAGCCAGCATACCGGTGCCATCAGCCAACCCAGAATGCGCTGAAACGTCAGCGCCGAACCCGCCAACTCCGGCAACAATCCCAGGATCGCGTTGGCCAAATGAACCAGCGACACGAACACCAGCAGCATGGCGATGATGCTCAGGAAAAGCTTCAGTCCGTTGGCCGTGCCCTGGGTTATGGCATCCATGCCGCTGGTTATCCCCGGTTCCGGCTCGAGCTCTGCGGCCGTTGGCGGCCCCGACTGGGGCAGCATCAGTTTAGCGACCGTGATCGCCGCCGGTGCACTGATGATCGACGCCGTAAGCAGGTGCCCGATGGCGTTCGGAATAACCGCGCCGGCGAAGGTCGCGTACAGGATCAAAACGGTACCGGCCACCGTGGCCATGCCTGCCGTCATCAGCATGAACAGTTCGCTGCGGGACAGTTTGGACAGGTAGCGACGGACGAACAGCGGCGCTTCCACCATGCCCACGAAGATGTTGGCGGCGGTGCCCAGACCCACGGCGCCGCCCACGCCCATGGTCCTTTCCAGCGCCGTCGCGAAACCCCGCACCATCCAGGGCAGCACGCGCCAGTAGGTCAGCAGCGCCGTCAGCGCGCTGATCAAGATCACCAGGGGCAGCGCCCGGAAGGCGAGGATGAAACTGGCGCCGGGCTGGGTTTCTTCGAACGGCAGCGGTCCGCCACCCAGGTAACCGAACACGAAGGCACTGCCGGATTGAGTCGCCTCCTGCAGCGCCACCACGCCATCGTTCAGCCCGACGAATACGGCCTGCATGACCGGCAGCTTCAGGAGAAAAAGGGCTACGGCGATCTGAATTGCGGCGCCGATCAGAGCGGTTTTGACGTGAGAGATGCCGCGTCTGTCCTCGCTGACCAGCCACGCCAACGCGAGAAGCACGAAGAGGCCAAACAGGCCGTGCAGCGTGCTCATTGTTGGACCCGCACGCGCCTCACGTGTCGGTGTGATCCTCGCCGGGATTGCGCACCACCACGAAAGACTCGTCCTGAAACCACAGTCCGCCGTGCCGTTGGATCACCTTTCGCGTCGCTTCGAGGTAGTTGCCGCTGCGCAATATTTCCGTCAGGCGGTGGTCTTCGATCTGTGCTACGTAAACGGCGGCATTCCAGGCCGCAAGCAGCGTGGAGGTGCCGATATTGCTGCCGATCTCCTCCGGCAGTGCGTGCATGTGGTAGGTGAACAGCGATCGATCGTCACTGAAACCATCGAACGCAAACTCGGCGTCATCCGAAATGAGCGTTTCCCGCAAAGCCGTAATCAGGGTGTGCCGCGGCGTCAGGAACGGATCCTCATCGGGCCAGACCTGGCGGATGATTTCCATGCCCGGATCCAGGCCGGTCGATTGCACGACCACCATGCGCCCCCCGGAAGTAAGCGATCTCGCCAGCGGCGCCAGGACCTTGTCAACCTTGAACTTGGTGGGCATCCGGCTGCGATAGGGCTGCGCCGCGACGATCAGATCGTATCCCCCCATGGCGACACCGCGCCGTGGTATCACGTCGTACAGACTGAAGGCATGATCTTTGCGGTACAGCACCATGGCGGATGGTCTGACGTAGTGCGGGTTGCCGGTGACCGGACTCGAGCGCGTTTGCCACCCTTTCTGAAGGACCGCGTCCAGGTCGCCTATCTGACTGCTGAAATCATGCGCGGTATTCCCCTCGAGCGGGATATCCCACCACTGCAGATTTTTCTGTTCATCGGCTTTACGCGGTTTCAATCCCGGTGCGTCGGCATAGTAGAGATTTGTAATCACGATTATGGTTTGCGGATGCTCCGCAAAACGGTCCGGCAATTCGTCCAGGGTAAGCCGGGTATCTTCGAGGCTGATCTCCTTGCCCACAACGAGGAACGGCACGGTCGGGAAGCGGGCGTGCATTTCGCGCAACACCCGGCTCAGGACGGCGCCGTTGCCGACACCGGCGTCGAACACCCTAATTGCGGGCGGCGCGGGATCGAGTCGTTCCAGTTCCTGACCAACCCGTTCCGCGACTACCGCCTTCTCGCTGGTGGTGGTGACGAACAGCAGATATTTTTCGCGATTGTCGAAAAAACGGAAGGGTCGATCCGAGTCCGTGACCGGGGGAGCACCTTCAGTCGGGTTGAATTGGTTCATGGGTAAGTATTCGAAGGCGCTCCGGCCGGGTCGTGCGCGGGTCCACATTGGGTCTTGGACTGTACACCAAAGGACCACGGGCCTCCACCATGCCCTTCCCCGACCCTGTTCATAGAAGTGATAGGGGATCGAGTTTTCCTTCTCCCCTGGAGGGGGACGGTCGGGATGAGGGTGTTAACCCGCCTGGTGAGAAATGCGGGTTAATCCCGGCTAGGAACGAAGGTAGGAGGCCCCGTTCAGATCGATGATGCAGCCGGTCAAGAACTCCGGCGCTTCGAGGGACAAATATGCGATGGTCTTGCCGACCTCGTCGGGCCGGGCCACGCGGTTCAGCGGGCTCTGCGACCTGATGCCGGCGCCTTCCGGGCCTTGCAGCGTTGTCTCCGCCATCGGGGTGTCTACGAACCCCGGCGCTACCGTAAACACGAAGATATCGTGCGGCGCCAGAGCCAGCGCCATGGACTGTCCCATGGCGTTCATGCCCGCCTTGCTGGCGCCGTACCAGGGCATCCGCGGCTCGCCCCGGAACGCGCCGCGCGACGAGACATTGACGATCCTTCCCCCGCCGTTGGCCGCCATCAATTTGGCAACGCAAAAGGACAGGTTGGCGGCGCCCAATAGATTGACATCGAGTATCCTGCGCCATGCGTCCTGCCATTGTTCGTAGTCCATCTCCGTCAGATCATGCCTTTTTGAGATCCCTGCGTTGTTGACCAGCACGTCGATGCGGCCCATCCCGTTCGATACTTCGGTGGCCAGTTGCTGGATTGAGTCGGGGTCCGTCAGGTCGGCATGAAATGTGGCATGACCGCTTCCATCGAGCGCCTCGAGCGTCGCTGCCGCGTTTTTTTGATTCGATCCATAGTGCAGTGCCATCCGTGCACCGCGCCGGGCGCACTCCACTGCCGCCGCCCCGCCGATTCCTCCGGACGCCCCCGTGATCAGTACTACGGGTCGCGTGGTCAATTGCCCTGACCCGATGTAACCGGTTCGGCCACCTCCGGCCGGCGGATCGCGATCACCATGGTTTCTCGTTCAACCGGGGAGAGGAGGACGCTCTCGGCTGGGGCGGCTTCACCACGGGATCTATTCTGTGTCACGGTTGCGGAATATATGATTGAAAAACCGGTACGGCGTCTATGTCTCTTGCAGGAGGCGCGCCCTCGCGCCGATTCATAACAGCCTGCTAGGCAACCTTGTCCATGAGTTCGTCCGGCATGACGTCCTTGGCTATCCTTTTGGCGAAATAGTAGATCCGCTTCAGCTTCTCGATCAGATCGATTTCCAGGGTATACGTTTCCAGCCGGTCGGGTTCAGGCGCCACCAGCCGTTCCGCCTGGTGTTCCAATGCTTCGCTGGCCAGCCTGGTAATGTCGTTCTTCATGGCTATGACATCCTGAGCCTGTTTCTGATCGTCCTCCATCACCGCCACTATCGCCGTCCGGACAGCCCTCGAGACTTCCTCGTGGAAGCCGTCGAGCAGGGATCGCGTTACTTCGCTCACGGTTACATCTTGCTCTATGCGTTTCTCACCCAGCGCCACCAGATCGGTTTCGATGATGTCGCCAATGTTTTCGAGGCCATTGGCTGCATCCATCAGACGAATGAACTGTTTGGACTGACCCTCCGTCAGCGCCTTACTGCTGATCCGGCCAAGGTAGGTAACGATATGACCGTGCAGGATGTCGACTTCGTTGTCGAGTTTGGCAAGATCGAGCAGGGTGTTGCGGTTTCCGGAGAGAACCGCGGGCATCATACGGTCCAGCATTTCCTGTACCCGCTCTCCCATGTGGCCAATTTCCAGCCGGGTACGCTCCAGCGCGAGGGACGGCGTCTCGAGGAGTTCTTCATCCAGATACTTCGGCGCAATAATGAGTTTTTCTTCCAGCGGCTTGTCCGGAACCAGGTACTCGACCAGTCTCGCGATGGGGCCTGTAAACCATATGAAGACGAGAGTGTTTACGACATTGAATACGCTGTGGGCGTTGGCGATCTGGCGCGGCGCTTCCGCGGCCAGCTTCGCGGTCCCGGTCAATTCCTCGTGAACCGGTGACATCCACGTTACCAACTCCGCCAGCTGACTTATCAGCCCGATCCACAATAGCACGCCGAAGATATTGAACAGCACGTGGACCACGGCGGCCCGGACCGCTTCCCGCGGTTTGCCGATAGCGGCCAGCATGGCCGTCACACAGGTACCAACATTGGCCCCGAATGCCAGGGCGATCCCGGCTGGTAGGGTGATAAATCCCTGGCTGGCCATGACAATTACTATTCCCGTGGTCGCCGACGAGGACTGAATGAGTCCGGTAAATGCGGCGGCGATGAGTATCCCGATGAGCGGGTTCTCCATGCTGGTCATCAGGTCCAGAAACGGCTGGTAGCTGCGCAGCGGCTTCATGGCGTCACCCATTACCGCCATGCCGAAAAAGACCAGGCCCAGCCCCATGATCATGCCGCCGTACTGCTTGATTTTCTCCTGCTTCGAAAAAAACAGCATGCCGAAGCCCACCGCAACCATCAGCATGGCCGCCTTGGTCACCTTGAAAGCCACGATTTGCGCCGTGATGGTGGTGCCGATATTCGCCCCCATGATGACCCCGATGGACTGGGCCATGGACATCAGGCCGGCGGTGATGAATCCCACCACCAGCACGGTCGTTACCGACGACGACTGAATGACGGCCGTTACGAAGGCACCGGTGATGGCTCCCATGAACCGGTTCGTGGTCAGCTTTGCGAGGATGAGTTTCATGCGCTCGCCGGCTACCGCCTTCAGGGCATCGGCCATCTGCTCCATGCCAAAAAGGAAAATCGCCAATCCACCGAACAGATTCATGCCCATGCCCAACCAGGCGATCTCCTGGCCTTCATTCT
This sequence comes from Gammaproteobacteria bacterium, assembly GCA_024639325.1. GTDB lineage: Bacteria > Pseudomonadota > Gammaproteobacteria > Arenicellales > JAANXG01 > JAHEKE01. Next base: position 9,012 of record JAHEIO010000043.1, on the reverse strand, counting down.
CCGCCGCCAGCGCCGCCCACGACATCAGGGCCAGTGAACCGACCCCGACCAGAAGGACGATATTTCGAACAGCTGGATTTGTTACTCGATAAAAAGACTGCATAGCCGGATCCTCTTTATTATTCGTTTGGCGCCGCTTCTGCTTTGACTATCGTCACCGGAATCGGGCTGAGGCGAACGATCTGCTCCGCCTTGGATCCCAGAAGAACATGCGACAACCCGGTTCGGCCCTTGCTGCCCATTACTACCATGCGTGCCTGGACCTTTTCCGCCGCCTCGAGCACCCTGGTAACCGGCAAACCGACCACGAGCATGGTGCTTGCGCTGCCAAGGTTTTCGCAATCAGGATGGTTTTTCACCATCCGCTCCATGAATTCGTCCATCATCTCCGCAGCGACCTCCTCCATATCCTGGATTTCGTTCTCGGATTGCCGCCCGGCGTAAAATCCCGGTGCATCACCCGGGTCATGAATCACGTGCATCACGACAAGCGGGCTCGACATGCACATTGCCAACTCCCCCGCGAAAAGGAGCGCCGCCTCCGAATGTTCAGAAAAATCGACGGGAACGAGTATCGGTGAGTTTTTTGCCTCTCCTGCCACTGTTATTCTCCACTGGCCCGCAACCGAGCGCCTCCCGGCCGGGCCCATAAATTATGCGAGGCTAAAAATGCGTAAGTCCCTGAATTTGCCTGCTGGTTGATATATATCAAACATTGTAACATTTCTGTAACATCAACATTGTAGTCATACCCCAAAAAAAATTAAGGTCGCGCCATTCAGATAGATCCGGTGGGACGCTCTACACTAACTATACTGGGTTGACGCGCTCAAGCGCAGCGAGATGTGGGACTCAGCCATTAGTATTTCAAATGTAACCTCTTTCGCTTGGTAACGGCCCACGTCCCAGTAATAATTAGAACACGATGGAACAACTGCTCAATGAACTGACCCAGAACTGGAACGCCCTGACTTCCTATCTGGCATTCGATGCGGCGCGACTCTCCGAACCGGAGATGGTCGTGAGGTTGAGCGTGCAGGTGGTGTTGTTCCTCGCGTCAGCCTTTTTCTCGGGTTCCGAAACCGCCCTGTTTTCCCTTTCGCGTTTCGATCTGCAACAAATGCGCAAAAAGCGCAATCCTCATTCCGAAACGCTTCATGCCCTGCTCGATCAGCCACGGCGACTGATCATCTCGATATTGAGCGGCAACGAGCTCGTGAACATTGCCGCAACCGCGAATATGACCTTTATCCTGGTCAGCCTCTATGGCGACGGGCGCGGCGGCTGGATCAACCTGTTCGTCATGGTCCCGCTGCTGTTGTTGTTCGGCGAGGTAACGCCCAAAACCATCGCCGTATTCAACCCGGTCCGGTTCAGCACCCGGATTGCGAAGCCGATGGATGCCTGGGTCACGCTAGTCACGCCGCTGCGGCTCATCATCCGTAGCATCGCGGACCGGATAACCACGATGATCGTCGGCGAGGCAACGGACGCGGAAAACATCCTGCGCAAGGATGAGTTTCTCACGCTGGTCGAGGAAGTTGCGAGGGAAGGCGAACTGAGCGCGACCGAACGCGCTTTGATCTACAACCTGCTGGAAGCAGGAGATACGGAAATCGTGGAAATCATGACACCGCGCACTCGGGTCAATTTTATCAATGCCGATTTAACGGTGCCCGAAACGATCAGCCAGTTCCGATCATACCAGCATCCACGGGTACCGGTTTACCGCGGGCACAGGGACAACCTTGTCGGATTCGTTCACGCGGAAGATGTTCTGCGACTGGTTCTCGACCAGACAGACCTAGACACCGTTACGCTCGAACAAATCATGCATCCGCCGGTCGTGGTTCCGCTGACAAAGAAGGTGGATGAAATGTTCGATTACTTCGCCACCAATTCAGTCCGTGCGGCCGCCTGCCTGAACGAGTTCGGTGGTGTCGAGGGTTTTATCACCATGAAGGACGTCATCAATTTTATTTTCGGGGAGGTCAGCGGCAAAGCGGTGGGTGAGGAGCTCTATCAGGAGCAGGACGAAAATACCTATATCGTCTCTGGAGACATGAAGCTGAACTATTTCGACGATCTGACCAACTTCGGCCTGGACGACCCGAGAATGACCACCATTGGGGGGGTCGCGTTTCGGCACCTGGACCGGCTGCCCAAAATAGGCGACAAGGTCACGGTAGACGGCATCAGTATCACGATCTTGGAAATGGACGCGCATCGGATAGCAAAGGTCAGGGTATCGCCGGCAGTCGGACATTCCGAGGAAGTCGAGGGCGAGCAGGAAGCATCCGAAATCGAGCACACGGGCGAAATCCAGGCACCCGCCGAGCCCCAACCGAGTGCGGATCCGCAAGAATCGTTGAACGATGAGCCGTCGGACGATCATGAGTCGGTTGAGGAGATCATTGAAGTGGATCCGGAATCGCAGGAATTGCAGGACACCGGGGATGAGGCGGTACAAACCGTCGATGACACCAGTGACTCGCAGACGAAGGCGGCGAGCCGGGAGAGGAACTGATGGATGTACTTCTGATCATGTTGCTGATGCTGCTGCTGTTGCTGCTGAAGGGTTTCTTCTCGGGGTCCGAGATTGCCGTGGTCAATTCCGACAAGATAAAACTGCACGCCATGGCCAATCAGGGACATAAAGGCGCAAAGGCGGTACTCAAACAACTTCGGACACCGGACGTGCTGCTGGGAACCACGCTGGTCGGTACCAATATCGCAACGGTGGCGCTGACCACACTGGGTACGCTGGTCATGATCCGGCTTTTCAGTGACATGGGGGATGTGATCGCGTTTCTGGTCTACACCCCCTTATTCCTGATATTCGGCGAGATCGTCCCGAAAAGTATCTTCCAGCAAAAATCCGACACCATCGCACCGGTAGCCATCTATCCGCTGCGCGTATTCTCTTTCCTGTTTTATCCGGTCATCTTCGTTTTTTCCCGGATCGCGCGGCTGGCGGCCCGGCTTTTCGGCGCCGGCAAGACCGAACAGCATGTATTCATGACGCGCGAACAGATGCGGGCGGTGGTCGAGATGGCCGAGCGGGCATCCAATGTCAGTTCCTTCGACCAGGGCCGAATCCGGCAGGTCATTCGTTTTTCGGAAACTTCCGTGGGCGAGGTCATGGTTCCGGTGGCGGAAATGACCGCCATCAATCTCAACAAGAGCACGCGCCGGGCTATCGCCATGGTACGCAAACGCGGATACAACCGGCTGCCGGTGTACACGGGAAACATCAGCAATATCAGCGGCATCGTAACCCTCACCACCTGGGACCTGATGAACCCGGAGCTGCCCGACCGGCCTTTGTCTGAGCTTATCGAGCCGGCCTTGTACGTATCTCCCTACCAGACCATCGACGATTTGCTGCCGATCCTCCAAAAGCGCAACGACCACATGGCGATCGTGGTGGATGAGTTTGGATCCGCCGTTGGAATGGTTACCATGGAAGACATCTTGGAGGAAGTCGTCGGGGAAATCGACGTGGGCTACGATTTCGACGAGTACCTGCCGCGGCGCAAGCGCATTTTCGAAATGCTGGATGACGATGTGTTTCTCATGGACTCACGGCTGCCCATCTGGGAAGCCAACGAGATTCTCGGCATCCGGCTGCCCGCCAAGGAATTTCATACCCTTGGCGGCCTGGTCATGGCGCGGCTGAGACGCATCCCCGAAAAGGGAGAGAGTATCGTCGAATCCGGATACCGATTCACCGTAGAAGGCGCCACGGACCGGGCGATCGAGAAGCTGCGTGTAGAGTCGATATAAGCACATCTATAATCATAGACACACACATTTCAACCGAACTTTCCAGTAGGTATACTTTCACCAATGGATTTAGTACTTTGGCTGCAACTGGGCCTGTTCATCGTCCTGATGGGACTTTCAGGCTTTTTCTCTAGTTCTGAAACCGCCTTGTTCTCCCTCGACAGCGTCGATCTGCAGCAGATGCGCCAGGACAGCAATCGGCGGATCGATCTGATAGAGCGCATGCTGAGCCGGCCGCGGCGGCTGATCATGACTATTCTGATTGGCAATGAACTGGTCAACGTCGCGGCTTCGGTGATCTCCGCCGCGGTGGTGATCAATTTTCTGGGCGCTGACAACAAGTGGATCAACCTGCTGATCATGGTGCCGATTCTGTTGCTGGTGGGTGAAATCACGCCCAAAACCCTGGCGATCCGCAACAACGTCGCATTTGCCACAGTCGAAAGCGGCCCGATAGAGTTCTTCGCCCGCCTGATAAAACCGCTGCGCTGGATGGTGCGCCTGGTATCTGAATTCTTCATCACCCTCATCGTGGGCAAGGAGCGTTCGAGGGGGAACATCATCACCGGGGATATGGTACGCACACTGGCCCACGAGGCGGTGGGTGAAGGCGTTCTGGACGTGGACGAAGCGCAACTCATCGACCACGTATTCGATTTTCGCAACAAGACCCTGGAAGACATCATGACCCTGCGCTCGGACATCTTCTTTCTGTCGAACGACACGCCCATAAGCGAAGCGATCAGGGAGCAGCGGCGCACGCGCCACACCAGGATCCCCGTATTCAGGGAACACCGGGACACCATCGAGGGGATTCTTCACGCAAGAGATCTGCTCGGCGTTCAGGTTGCGCATCAGTCGGGAACAGAGAATGAGGAATTAAGGGACCTCCTGCGCGAACCCTATTTGGTGCCGGAAACCAAACCGGCGGCCGAGCTTTTCGATACTTTCAGGGAGCGTAAGTTGTCCATCGCGTTAACGGTCGATGAATACGGCGGGGTCACCGGACTGGTCACGATGGAGGACCTGCTGGAGTGCATATTCGGCAATATCCGCAGCCCTTCGGACAGCGCTTCGACCCGATACATCACCGACATCGACGGCGGCAGCCGTTATGAAGTGGACGGGGCGATTCCCATATTGGATCTGAACCAGGCGATCGGCAGCGATCTGTCGGATGAGGATTCGGAGACGCTGGGCGGGCTGCTGCTCAATGAGTTCGGCGAACTGCCGCCCGAAAACACCGTTATTGCCGTTGAAGATCTACGTTTCACAATCAAGGAGGTAAAAGAGAATCGCATCAGGAAAATACTGCTTGAACAAGTGGTTGATGAGGAAACTCCACCAGAGACGGCGAAAACGGAGAGCGAGGCCGGTGAAGACAAATGATCATACGGCGAGAATTCATTCAGATGATTAGACGACATTGGACATTCTGACCACACTGTTGATCATGGCGGTTTGCCTGCTCCTGGAGGGATTCTTTTCAGGATCGGAAATCGGCGTCGTCGGTGCCGACACCATGAAGCTGCGACACGACGCCGCAAAGGGATCGAAGGGGGCAAAGCTCGCATTGAAAATGCTGGAGAATCCGGAATGGCTCCTGTCAACGACCCTGGTCGGCACCAATATTGCGGTGGTTACGAATACCACCATGGGAACAGCGCTCATGATCCACCTGTTTGGGGAACAGAGCAGCTGGCTGGCCATTCTGCTTGTGGCACCTCTGATCTGGGTGTTTGGGGAGATCGTCCCAAAAAGCGTTTTTCAGCAGCGTGCCGACACCATCACGCCGCGCATCATTTTCATCCTTCGTTTTTTTTCATATCTGTTTTTTCCGGTGTTGATCGTATTCACCTTTCTTTCCAGGCTGGTCACCAAGATGGTCGGGAGCACGGACCAAAACCCGTTTACCCTGCGTGAAGAGTTGATAACGATGATGCAGATGCCCGCCGCTCAGGGCGACATCCAGACCGGAGAGAAGGACATGATCCGCCGTATGTTCACCTTTTCCGAGACAACGGCGAACAAAATCATGGTACCGTTGATCGACGTGGTCGCCATCGAACGCGGTACGACATGCGGCGAAGCCGCACGAATCGCTGCGGACAGGTCCCATGTCCGCCTGCCCGTATACGAAGACCGGATCGATCAGGTCGTCGGCACGCTGTATGTTCTGGAACTTCTGGGGGAAGACAGCTCGGTCCCCATCGAGAAGTACGTCAAACCGGCTCACTACGTTCCGGGCTCCAAAAGCATCAAGGAGCTGCTAATCGAGATGCGGCAGAATGGTGAAGCCATGGTGACCGTGGTCGATGAATTCGGCGGGGCCGACGGCATTGTGGCACTGGAAGACATCATGGAAGAAATCGTTGAAGATATAGAGGACGAGTACGATTCCGACCACGAACCGCAGCAGTGGATCCGAAAAATGGGCGACAAAGACTATATCGTCAGCGCGCGCATCGAACTCGATGAGCTGGCCGAAAAACTGGAACTGGACCTTCCCGAGAGCAGCCACGCCACTTTGGCCGGAATGCTCATGAGCAGGGTCCATGAGGTCCCATCCACGGGTAGCCTTATCCAGATAAACAGCATCGACTTTACGATCCAACGGAGCGTTCCACAGGCCATTCAGGAGGTCAGGATCCGCTGGTAGCGCGGTGGCCGATCGAATTCAATACTATTTTGGAGGTTAATATGACGTCGGACACAAGCCAAATCGATCAAGCGGTTCCAAAGTCGGTCCGTGAGCAGGTGGACAATGCCAAAAAAAGCCAGATTCTCGGCTGGGAGTATCCCTACAAGGTAAAAATGAAGCGCGAGGAGTACGAAGAGGCCAAACTGGAATTGCAAATCGAGCTGCTCAAGATGGAGAACTGGGCCAAGGCAAAAGGCAAGAAGATCGTTGTGTTGTTCGAAGGCCGGGACGCCGGCGGCAAGGGCGGGACCATCAAAAGATTCATGGAGCATATGAACCCAAGGGGGGCAAGGGTGGTGGCACTGGACAAGCCTACTGACAAGGAGCGAGGCCAGTGGTACTTCCAGCGCTACATCCAGCATTTACCCACCACCGGTGAGATCGTGTTCTTCGACCGGTCGTGGTACAACCGCGCGGTAGTGGAACCCGTGATGGGTTTTTGTACCGATAAGGAAAATCAACAATTTCTGGAGCAGGTACCGCTGTTCGAACAGATGCTGATCGAGAGCGGTATCATTCTCTTCAAGTACTGGTTTTCCGTAAGCCGCCCAGAGCAGTTTCGCCGCTTCAAGTCGCGTGAAATCGATCGATTGAAACAGTGGAAGCTGAGTCCGGTCGATGAACAGTCCCTGAGCCGTTGGGAAGACTACACCAAGGCCATAGACAGGATGTTCGAATACACTGACACGAAAACGGCACCCTGGATTGTGGTGCGATCGGATGACAAGAAACGGGCGCGCCTGAACTGCATGCTCCATCTGCTGCACACCCTGCCCTACTCCAAAAAGAACGAAAAACTGGTGTGCGCCCCCGACGCCGGCATCCTGGGTCCGGCCAAGAAAATGTACAAATCTTTCGTCGAAAAGCACCCCGAAAAGAAAGACGCGGGCTGAGCCTGAGCTTGGTCTTCAGTCGGACCGTAGCACCGGCTGCGCTCCTCGCTCCAGACCGGCGCTCAGACAAACCTGTCCTGCGTCATCGCTCGGGATACCGGTGCAATATGCGGGCTAAAGCCCCTCGGTGAGAAATGCAGGCTAGAATCAAACTAGTAGAAAAATCAAAGCGATAGCATATAATACTGACTCGCGTTATCAGTAAGCAGCGCTAACCTCATGTAAATAAGGGATTCAACGAAAATGACACATACGCTAACTGATGTCTCCGGTGTTGGGCCGTCGATGGCCGAAACTCTCGTCAGCAACAAAATCGATTCCGTAAAGAAGCTGGCCAAGGTCGACATAAAGGACCTGATATCGATTCCCGGCATCGGTGAAACTACCGGCCGGAGTATGATTGAGTCGGCCGGGAGGTTGCATGGCAATGACGAATTGCCCGCAGAGGGCAAGAAAGACAAAAAATCGAAAAAGAACAAGCCAGTCAAGAAAGGTAAAAAGGATAAAAAAGGCAAGAGGGGCAAAAACAAGAAAGGAAAAAAGAGTAAAAAGTAATTCTGAGCTCTGACACCAACGACGGCTGCGGCGATCGAATAGGGGAAGACCTGCCGGTGCAGCGACGCCGGGATCAACCCTGGAAGTCGAATACAACCCATCATCTGTTCCTAAATATCTTCCTGCACATTCGTACGGTACGGGAAAACATTGTTGTTTTGACATCCGCATTAATAAAAATTTAATCGTGACGATCTGCCGTCCGGCGTTACAATACGAGCCCGGATATTGCCGATAAAAGAAAACAATTCGAATACTGCTACAACGACCTGCTATACCCGTCTTGTAGGAGCTTTGACTGACTGCAGATGGCCACGGCGACACAACAATTCTTCGCATCGACCGAGGTTGCTGATACGCACTCGGTAAAAGGCGTGCTTATCCCGGACGATGTGGGCTTTCGACAAATCGTGGTGACCGGACCGCCTTGCAGCGGGAAATCGAGCCTGGTCGAAAAGCTGGGCGGATGGCCGGAAGAGGGATACGTCGATCTGTCGCAAATAAAATGGTGGCAAAGCAGCACATTGACATTTCGGCCCCGGGAAATCCATTTTGGTTTTGCATTCGTTGGATTCGACAAGAGCCATGCCGTATTCGACAGAGAGTGGCTGCAATCCCCGACCGATATCGAATTCTCACGAATTCAGTTGCCGCCCGGAAAACGCGGCATTTTCAGCATCGACTGGCGCAACCGCTACGCATTCGATTTCCAGTTGATACCCGGAGATCAGATATACGCAATCTGTCAGGAAAGGAAGAAGCGCGGCACGCACCCTATGGACGCCGAGTTGACGCTCGAGGGAGTGCTGCGGGCGGTAGAGGCGTACGAAAAGCTCGCGCATTTCTTCCACGACAACGGCATGCTGGTGTATTTCAGGGATCGATTCGCGGGGAACCCCAGAAGATTCGCAGCCCCCGCTGCCTAGCCCGCATTTCTCACCAGGCGGCTATAGAATCTCGTTAAGCATGGCAAACACTGAGGTCTATGGATTTGTCCAAAAAACAGCGTGTCTTGGAAACGCCTATCCCGGCGCTGGCTGGTCCAGGCCCCGGTGTACTTGGGCTTCATTCGATCCA
>JAHEIO010000119.1 GCA_024639325.1 Gammaproteobacteria bacterium | reverse complement strand
TCGACGCATCCTAAGCGCCTCACCCCTTCGGGGCTACCGCGAAAAATCGCTCCTGGCGATTTTTTCAGCCCGGCGTTCATCGGCACCTGTCCTGCGCAATCGCTCGGGATCCTGGTGAGAAATGCGGGCTAGCGCTTGTTTATCAGTGAGTACAGATATTTTCCGTAGTTGCTTTTTGCGTATTGCCGGGCTGCCTGTTCCAGCTGCTGCTCGTCTATGAAACCCTGGTGATAAGCGATTTCCTCCAGGCATGCGATCTTCAGTCCTTGCCTGGATTCAAGGGTTTCGATGAAAAGCGAGGCCTGCAGCAGTGAATCATGGGTCCCCATGTCGAGCCACGCCATACCCCGCCCGAGCACTTCGACGGCCAGCTCCGCGTGCTCCAGATACCAGTTGTTGACATCGGTGATCTCGAGTTCGCCTCTTGCCGAAGGCGTGATATTCCTGGCAACTTCGATGACTCGATTGTCATAGAAATACAATCCGGTCACCGCATAGTTCGATTTGGGTTGCGCGGGCTTTTCCACCAGGCTGATCGCCTTGCCGGAACTATCGAACTCGACCACACCGTATCGTTCCGGGTCCTGAACCGGGTAGGCAAACACCGTTGCGCCCCGTGGGCGATTGGCGGCCCGCAGCAACGCTGCTGAAAGATCATGTCCGTGAAAAACATTGTCGCCCAGCACCAGCGCGCACCGGTGGCTGCCGATAAATTCCGCACCAATGACGAAAGCCTGGGGTAGACCGTCGGGAGAAGGCTGAACGGCATACGAAATATTTATACCGAGGTGTCGTCCATCCTGGAAAAGTTTTTCGAACCGAGGGGTATCCTGGGGCGTGGAAATAATGAGGATGTCTCTTATGCCCGCAAGCATGAGCAGCGAGAGCGGGTAGTAGATCATCGGTTTGTCATAAACCGGCAGCAGCTGCTTGGAGACCGCTTCCGTCACCGGATGCAGTCGAGTTCCCGATCCCCCGGCCAGCACGATTCCCCTCATGATCCGGTCCTCCCCAGGCGCTGACCCTGGTATTTACGGGCGGCCTGATCACACCAGGTTTCATTGTCGAGATACCATCTAATCGTTTTGGCAATGCCCGATTCGAATGTCTCGGACGGACGCCAGCCAAGCTCTTTCATGATTTTCGATGAGTCAATGGCGTACCTTTTATCGTGGCCGGGACGATCCTCGACAAATTTGATCTGCGACGAATACGGCTCGCCATCCTTCCTGGGCACGAGGCCGTCCAGACCGGCACACAGGGTTTCGACAACCTCCAGATTGGTTTTCTCGTTATTGCCGCCTACGTTGTAGACTTCTCCGCTCTTTCCGTGTTGCAGGGCCGAGAGCAGCGCCTCGGCATGATCCTCGACGTATAGCCAGTCCCTGATGTTATCGCCGGTTCCGTATACGGGAAGGGGTTCCAGGGCTACGGCTTTCTGAATAACCAGCGGTATCAGCTTCTCGGGGTATTGGTAAGGCCCATAGTTATTCGAACAGTTTGTAATGATGGCGGGCATACCGTAGGTCTTGTGCCACGCTCTGACCAGGTGATCAGACCCCGCTTTACTCGCGGAATACGGTGAGTTCGGTTTGTATCGGGTCGTCTCGGTAAAGTAGCCGTCCGTACCCAGGCTGCCGTATACCTCGTCGGTGGAGATGTGGTGAAACCTGAAAGCGGACCTTGCCTCGTTTCCCAGACCTTGCCAATACGCCCTGGAGACTTCCAGCATGGTGTAGGACCCGACGACATTGGTTGTAATGAACGCGCCAGGGCCGTCTATGGACCGGTCGACGTGGGATTCCGCGGCAAGATGCATCACCGCATCCGGACGAAACTCGCGAAACACCCGCTCGACCCCGGCGCGGTCGCAAATATCGAGCTTAGCGAACAGCACACGATCGGATTTGCGGGCCTCGCCAAGTGACTCAAGATTTCCCGCATAAGTGAGTTTGTCGATATTGAACACGGTCCAGTCCGTCCTGGCAACGATCCTTCTGATAACGGCGGAACCGATAAATCCTGCGCCCCCCGTAACGATAACTTTCATTGATAGCACACCTTCTTATGACTGAATTTCATATACTTGTATATCAAGCTGATCCCAGATCTTCTTGTATTTCTGCGGATTGCTCTCGATATGGGCCAAGAAGCTGGCCGGGTAAAACCTGCTTAGCTTCAGGATATTTTCAGGCCAGTGCCCGGAAAGCCGTCCGGTTCTGCTCAATCCGCCGTCACGCTGATTGACGATAACAAGAGAGCCGGCGTACTGCGAAAATGTCCCGTCGTCGTAATGATCCCGTCTTATCTTTGGCGCGCCGAATCCGTAGAACTTGTGGCCGCGGAAGTAATGCGGAGTGAGTGCGTTGACGAGGTAGCCCGTAACCTGGTCCGTGATCACGGTCTCCTGCTCGAGCTTGCTCAGGAACGTGAACACGTCCTGCCACTGGTCGTGGCCCACGTTTCGTTCAACCGGCACAACGGTGTACAACCGGCTGAACCTCGATTCAAAAAACGTCGTCGAAATCGGAAAGATCAACACCACGAGCGCCGCGACAATCGCGGCGTTGCCAACTCCGCGGCGGATCGGCTTGCCGCGCTCCGAGGCCAGACTGTGTGCTGCCCGCGTAAAGAAATAGGCGCCGACAAAAGGAAGCGGAATCATATAAGAAACGCGCCAGATCACATCAGGGTAGTTGTGCCTCAAAAACAGATCCACGAAAAACGGATTGAAGATGGTCACGAACGGAACCAGCATGCCGGCGACGAGGAAACTGGACATGGGCTGCCTTCGAAACAGGGCATGGAAAAACAATGCGTACACAACGATCCCCCACACACCAAGCACCTGGTAGAATTGAAACGTAGGGTCGGCCACATATAGATTCTTCAGGAATGGAAGCATCTTCTCGAGCGGCAGGATCGTATCGTATGCCAGCGGGTTGGCACGCGAATAGCGGGTATAGGAAACGATCCACAGCAGCACCCAGCCGGCCAGCACCGTAATGAACAACGCCGCGATCGTTCTACGATTCGATCCGCCTGTATCAAGGCGCGAATTGTAAAACTCCACGACAATGACAAGGCTCGCGATCAGGACGATGAACAGGAATTCCTGCGTGTGAACCAGATAGGCCGTCACGGTCAGAAAAATGAGCATGGGCAGCCCCGCATACCATGCGCCTCGCCGGAGAACCTCCATCAGCACGGCCGCGCTGGCCAGATAAACCAGGTAATTCATGAGCGCGGGGGCATACACGTAGTAGCGCACGAACGAAAAGACGTTGACGCCGAACTGCAGCACGAAGAACACCACGGCCAACGCCGCGCACCATACCCGCTGACGAGGCGCAAAATCTGATTGCTCGAACAGATACAGAGCAAACGTGTAGATCGCCGAACAGAACAGAACGGTGTTCAGTATGTTCAGCGGCATCAGGATCTCGGTGACGGAGCGGCTCCACAAAGACGCGGCTAAAGCCGGAATGAAGTATCCGTAGAGGTTTGGTGCGTACCACAGTCTGCTCCAGGCCACGGCATCCTGCGGATCCTGCCTCAACGAGTCCAGGACGTCGTTGATCTTCGAGAGATGCCACCAGTTGTCGGCCGGAACCTCGAGGTAGGGCCCGGCCAGCCACGCATAGGCACCGACAACCAGAAGAACGACCAGAAGGACGCTTCCGGCGTAGCGATCTGGATTGAGCCCTTTGACGATCGAGGCTGGCGCTTTCACCCGAATGACCAGCAACAAAAGCAATATCGATTCCACAACGGTTAATACGGCGACCGCCGAATACTGAATGCCCAGCATCCTGACAATGACCAGGTTGATCGCGGCTATACCGATCGAAAACGCGATGCTCAACAACAGTCTGTTGCGTTCTATTCCGAGCGAACTGACCAGCAGCCAGCCGGGAACCAGTACAAAAAAGAGATAGCTTAAAGAGAAAAGCATTTCAGACTCATGTGCCCCGGCCGGTCAACATGACGCGGACGGTCTTCACCGCGATTACCAGATCGAGGACAAGAGAGTAGTTCTTGATATAGAACAGATCGAACTGCAGTTTTTTTCGAGCATCATCCACCGAGGCACCATACGGATACATGACCTGCGCCCAGCCCGTGATGCCGGGTTTGATCAGGTGGCGAAGGTAGTAATAGGGAATCTCTTTCTCCAGGATATCGTTGAACTCCGGCCTCTCCGGCCTTGGCCCGACAAAGCTCATTTGCCCCGCGAGCACGTTCCACAGCTGTGGCAGCTCGTCGAGTCTGGTCAATCTGAGGGTGCGCCCGACACGGGTCACCCGGGGATCATCCCGTTCGGCCCACTTGGCGCCTGTTTTCTCCGCGTCTTTCACCATGGTGCGGAATTTTTTCAGCTCGAACTCCTTGCCGTGCCGGCCGGTTCTGGTTTGGCTGTATATGGGGGATCCCCGGCTGTCGATCACGATCAGCAATGCAACGATCAGCAGTAACGGCGCTAAAATAATGAGCAGCACGACGGCACTGACGGTGTCCAAGACGCTCTTTACCTTGAGCTGACCGTGTGCGTGCAGCAGGTCGAACCCATGCGCAAAGGCCAGCCAGCCGTCCTTAATATGCAGAACCGGAATGCGGTACAGATAATTCTCGTAAAAATCGGTCAGATCGAAAATCCGGCACCCTTCAAGCCTGAGTTTCATGAATCGGGTCAGCATCCATTCCGGAATGTCGGTGTCGCCCGCCAGTACCACGCCCGAGATAGATTTTCTTATATGTCTCTCCAGGTCCTCGAACCGATCGTCCAGTTTGTCGCCATTTCTTATTTCGTCATAATCGAAGAACTCGAGTTCACCATGGATACCGGTGCTGCCGAAGTCATTCGCCAGGTAGGCGGCGCGCTCACCTCCGCCTATCACCAGCCAGCGCAGCTTCCTGCTGTTTTCCTGTGTCTTTGCGGATATGTAGATGCGCCAGGCGACGGCCCAAATCATGAAGATGAGATAAGCCGGCATCAGGGTGCCCCGCCAGAACAGTATATTGAGTTCCGCCGCCTTCGTGACATAGGTCAGCGCGGCAACCACCATTCCAGCCAACGCCACGGTGAGGGCGGTTCGGATGACCAGCCGCAGCCCCCATGTTTCGATATCGGATCGGTACACGCCGCCCACGTACATGATGAACAAGGTGAGCGGTACGACTACGAAGATGATTTCGTTCGGCACACCCGCGAAACGCCTCAGGTGCAGCCAATGACCCGCGTTGAAGGCCAGGACGATCCCCGCCGCATCCATCGCCAGGAGCATAAGCCCCGCGGGGTGCGCGCTGATTATGCGGCGTAACAATCCGGCGCTCCGGATTCAGGGAAGTAGGACAGTATTTTTCTGTTGACGTCATGGACATCGTAGTGTTTCTCGACGATCCTGCGCGATTCCCTGCCCATTTTGGGGGCGAGATCCTGATCGGTTAGAAATCGTTCCATCGCGACCCGGAGTTCGTCGCTGTTTCGCACCGGCACCAGGTATCCGTTGACACCATCTTCGATCGGGTCGCGGCATCCGGGCCAATCCGTGGTAATGACCGGCTTCCCCATCGCCATCGCTTCCAGTATGGATCTCGGCGTGCCTTCCCTGTAATACGAGGGCAATACGAACACCGTTGCTTCTTCCAGATAAGGTCGGACGTCGCTGGTTACGCCGAGGTATTCCACGCCTTCGCCGCTCCATCGCTGCAACTGATCCCGAGATATTGCGGACGGATTGTCATCAATTGGTCCAAGCAGCTTGAATTCGGCATCCCCGTAGCTTGCTCTTAGCGCTCGCGCGGCCGCCACGAACTCCCAGATGCCTTTTTCCCACAGCATCCTCGATATGAGCAGGAATACGGGATGTGCTGCCCGACTCGGGCCGGGCTGGAACTTGATCAGGTCTATACCGGTGCCGTTCAATACCACCGCATCCTCTTCCTTCATCAAATGGTTGGAGAGGAACACGTCCCGATCGTGCGTATTCTGAAAAAAAACCTTGGTGTTGTATTTGAGCGCTCGGCGATACATGGCAAGCACCAGATCCCTGAAGGCATTGTTGCGCGAAAACATGTAACCCAGCCCGGTCACCATGGAAAATATGCTTGGAACACGACATCGGCCGGCGGTGTAAGAACCGTAGATAACCGGCTTGATGCTGTAGTTGAATACAATAGCGGGCCGGATTTTTCGAATGAACCTGTATAGAAGATAAATGCTATGCAGCTCTCGAAGAGGGTTCATGCCTCGGCGCGACAGTGTCAGATCGTGACAACTGGCACCGGCGCTCTCCAGCACCTCGAACGCGTCGTCACGGGGCGCGACGACCAGCACCTGATATCCCAAATCAACCAGCGCCTGGATGAATTCGAGGTAGTGCATCGCGATATAGTGAGCCGTGTTGTGCGTTACCACGACTGACTTTCGGGAGGCCTGATCAGTTGGCACAGCGTAGCCAGCTCTGAAACATCAATACGTCCCACAGGTGGTACTGCCAGTCATGCTGACCGAGAACGTGCTCACGCCACTTCTGCCGAATCGGCTCCACCCTGAGATAGCCGTGTTTATTGATCTCTTTTTCTGACAGAAGGTCCTCGGCCCATTCCCTGAGCGGTCCGCGCAACCACTGTCCGACGGGGATAGCGAAACCCATTTTTGGCCGGTCCACGAGTGCGTTCGGTACATACCGGCGCAGTATCTGGCGGAGTAACCACTTCGTTTTTGCATCCCTGATCTTGAATGAAATCGGTACCGACCAGGCAAACTCGATGATCCTGTGGTCGAGAAACGGGACGCGCACTTCAAGACTTGCGCCCATACTGGCGCGATCCACCTTGGTCAGAATATCCCCCGGAAGATAGCTCAGGGTATCGACATACATCATCTGTTCAATGAATCCCCGTCGGTCATTCTCGGGGCATCTGTCGAACAGCGTAATTGGTTCACTGGCATTCAGCACGATCTGATCGGGTTGGTGCCAGTGTGACACGAGGTTCTTATAGAGCCCCATACGTTGTTCGGTCGACAATGTGTCCGCCAGACGGTGCACCTTCTGCCCCAGATTGCTTACCGGGCCGATGCGGTCGAACACTGGTTTGGCGGGCAACAGCATCTTGTCCCAGACGGATCGTGGAATCGAGGTAAGGCATCTGGCCGCCATCAATCTAGAAGTTTTAGGCATCCAGCCGATGAATTTCCAGATCTTTCCGGCCCAGGCATATCGGTCATACCCGGCGAACAATTCATCGCCGCCGTCACCGGACAGGCACACGGTGACCTGCCGGCGCACCAGCCTGGATACCAGCCAGGTCGGGATTTGTGACGAATCGGAGAACGGCTCGTCGTACAGATCCGGGAGGTTCGGAATCGCATCCCTTGTTTCCTCCGCGGTCACGTAGAGCTCGGTATGTTCGGTGCCCAGATGTTTTGCAACGGCGGCCGCGTACTTCGCCTCGTTGAATTCCGATTCGTCGAACCCGATCGAGAATGTCTTGACCGGGACGCTCGACTGCGCCTGCATTACGGCAGCCACGGTGGACGAATCTATGCCGCCGGACAGCAGCGCTCCGAGCGGCACATCCGAGATCATCTGGCCCTCGATGGACTGGTGCAGCAGGCCGTTGAAACGGTCGACGAGCTCGGTTTCGTCGGAAACCGGATCGACATCGCCGAGATAGGACTCTCCCAACCACCAGTAACACACGTTTTCGGAAAAGATTTTCCGCGAGCCGCGATCGTAGATCTTCTTTGCATCCGGCCCCGTATGGGCGGACACGGTCACATAGTGGCCGGGTTCCAGCTTTCCAATCCCCGTGTAGATCGAATAGGGCTCCGGAATATAGTTGTGCCTGAAATACAGACTCAACGCATCACGATCCACCTCCCCTGTCCAGTTCCTGTGCACTCGCAGCGCCTTGAGTTCGGAACCAAACAACAGAGTAGACCCGGAAATGCCGTAGTAGAGCGGTTTCTCACCGATCCTGTCCCGGGCCAGAACCAGCCGACGGTCCTCTCTGTCCCACAGGGCAAATGCAAACATCCCCACGAAGCTCCGCAACGCTTTGTCGATGCCCCACGCTTCCACCGCTTCAAGGATAACCTCGGTATCCGAGGCGCCGCGGAAAACAGTCCCCGACCTGGATAATTCGACCTTGAGTTGCAGGAAGTTGTAAATCTCGCCGTTGTAGCTGATGACATATCTTCCGGAGGAAGAAAGCATGGGTTGCGCACCGCCATCGGACAGATCAATGATTGCGAGCCTGGTGTGGGCCAACGTCAGCCCCGCATCATCGTCTCTCCAAGTGCCCGAACCATCAGGGCCCCGATGCCGAAGCCGCTCGCACATCTGCGCAGCCATTGCGGACGACTCGGCGCCTCCCGCGCCATCACCGAATTCCCAGAAACCGGCTATGCCGCACATAGCGCCAATGCCCGGTGGTAAAGGTCCACGTACCGCCCCGCGATACCCGGCAGGCTGTAGTTGTTCTCTATGTTGGCTTTTCCGATGAAACCAAGGCGCCGCCTTTCGTCTTCGGAGGTCGAGTTCATCTGTGCGATGGCTCGCGCCATTTCGCTGGGATTTCCCGGTCCCACGACTAAACCTGCGCCATTCAACAACCGTCTCGAATCTCCAACGTCCGTGACGATACAGGGTTTTCCGCAGGCCATGGCCTCTCCGATGACGTTGGAAAAGCCCTCGGATATCGATGACGACACGGCCACATCGAAGGCCTGATAGAAGTCTTCGATATTCGATCTGGCGCCGGCCAGCACGATCCGATCGCCCAACCGCCGTGATCGAATGAGCTCCATGATCTCCGGGTTTGTTTGGTCCATTTGCCATCCACAAAAAATAAACGCGGTATTCGCGCGCGGGTGGGAATCAACGTATTGTGAAACCGCCTCGATGAAGCCTTTCTGGTCCTTGTGTGGATCGTATCTTCCAACCAGCCCGAACACGACGGCGTCTTCGCTGATGCCCAGCTCGCGCCTGATTTCGAGGCCCCTCTTCGAATTCGGGTAGAACCTGTCCGTATCGAAACCATTCGGAATGACTTCGATCCGATCCTCGGGATAGCCCCGGCTAACGTGCTCGCGCTTGGCGCTTTGAGCGCATGCCACGATCAGCTTCGGCAGCCTGT
>JAHEIO010000302.1 GCA_024639325.1 Gammaproteobacteria bacterium | reverse complement strand
GCCGCGATGAATCGGAGCATCTTCCTGTAGGAGCGGCGCCCCCGCCGCGATCAATTAGGATTATTATATAAAGTGTCCCCGTATCTATATCAACATGCGCATACTACATTTCAGTGACATACATCTGGATGTCCCCATTAAGAAAATTCCCCTGCGGGAATGGCTGGGCAAACGGGTAATTGGCGGCTTGAACCTGCTGTTGTATCGACGCCGAAAATTCGAGAATGTCTGGCAACGGTTCGACCAACTAAATGAGTTTCGCCTGCGGGAGAAAGTCGACCTCGTGTTGTGCACCGGGGACTACACGCTGCTGGGCACCGAACCCGAGTACGAGGCGGTTCACCGCGCGGTAGCGCCGATGTATTCTTCACCACTGGGGTTCGTATCGGTCCCCGGAAACCACGATCTCTATATGCCGAACACCGTTCGCCATGAACGATTCGAACGCTATTTCGGCAGCAGCATGACCACGGACCGGCCGGACCTCAAGGTGGATGAATTCTGGCCCGCCGTGCGCCTGTTCGGACCCGAAGTCGCCGTGGTGTCGATCAACAGCTCGCGGCCGAATCCCCTGCCCTGGCGCTCCAGTGGAAAGATTCCAGACCGTCAGCTCGTCGGTCTGCGCAAGATCCTGGCGGAGCCTGACATCGCATCGCGTTTCGTGTTCATCATGACCCACTATGCACCGCGGCTGGCGAACGGCCAACCCGACAGCTGGGATCACGGGCTGGTGAACGCCGACGAGTTCCTGGATATATGCGCCCCCGTGAAGCGCGGCGCGATTCTCTGCGGTCACGTTCATAAATGCTTCAGAGTCCGTGTACCGGGCGTGGCCCCCGAGCTATTCTGTGGCGGCAGTGCCACCATCAACGACGGCGGCGGATTCTGGGTATTCGACATGAACGGCACCAGTATGACTGCCAAGCGGGGCGAACGGCTGGGCGAGCGCTACGTACTCACAGAATCGTGACGCTACCGGTTACTGAACAATGCCCTGCAGCTACGTGAGGCGCCGCTCGAGGATTGTCTTGACGCACAACGACGTGAATAAGACAATCAGGCGAAATTTCAAACCACATCCCGTTAGGCCTGTGCTTGGCTGGATACAGCATGTTATGAACGAGGAGACTAAATGAACATCGAAGGAGTCTGGAAACTGGAGATTGGTGGTCTCCACGGCTGGGAACGCCTTGCCACCGTGTTCCTGGAGAATGGCCGCTATCTCTCGGCCAGCGCCGATCACTACACTATCGGCAAGTACCTAGTAGACGGCAAAAAATTCATAGCGGAGGCCTCCGCCATTCAATACGGGAACATTCGCACCATATTCGGCAGCAAGCAGGAGCAACTCGACACCACCCTGAAAGGAAAGGTCAAGAAGGACGGCAGTATCGTCGGCACGGTCAGCCCCACCAACCACAAAGCGAAAGAAACCCCGATGCGCCTTACCCGATTAGGTGATCTCGAAGTCTGATCTTTACTCCTTGCTTCGGTAAACGTTCTTGCGATCGCCGATCTTGATAACGTGGATCACCAGTACCGAACCCTCGATGGTGTATAGGATGGGATAACGCCCCTGCCGGATTCGATAACGCTCGAGGCCCGGCAGCTTCAACGCGCCCGGAGGTCGTGGGTTGTCAGCGAGTGATTTAATACGCTGGATGATGCGTCGCCGATCCGCCTTTGTGGCGATCGATTCAAGTTCTTTTAGAGCCGACTTCTTTATTCGCAGGCTATATCTTGCCACGCCGTTTCAGGTCCTTGACGACGTCCACGAAAGCATAGTCAGATTCATTTTCACGGACTTCGAAGGCCTCGATGTCGCTGACATCTTCCGCAAGTGCAGCTTTGACCGCCTCGTTCACAAGTTCGGAAATACTGCGATCGGTTTCAGCCGCTTTCAGTCGCAGTGCACGATGCAGGTGCGGATCGAAGTATATGGTGGCTCTTTTTTGGGCGGTTTCAGTCATAACGCAACCTTAGCGTCTTGACGTCAAGACGCTAATGAAAAGCATGAATTCATCTTGCATTAATTACTCGGTGTGTACCAGATCCGCGACGCATAGGCGCGTTCCTGGTGGATCAACGGCACCTCCTTTGCTGACCTCTACTTTCAACCCATCAATACCTGGGCTGGCACACGTCCCGATTCGATTTCACCGCCGGCCTGGGCGTGTACGCACCGACCGTCCGCTACGAATTCTGTGCGGACGACAACGTTGGCCTGGGCATGTGGGGCTTCGAATTGTTCGGCGGCACGACCGCTTACCTGGGCGCTGCAAGCAATACCCATCGGTAAGCATCGGGTATTCGGAGTGGGGCCGGAACCGTCGTTCAATGCTCATTGGCGCCGTTCGGGCGCTCGTAGCGAATGCTGGCCTACGATCTGTTGCAGCCGATTTGTAAATACGTTCTAACTGATTGGAGTTTGCACAGAGTCGGTGCCCATTTGGGGTTTGGATCGATTTAACCGGGAAAGAGAAAGCCTGGGAGGACCTTCTGAGCAGAAAAAAT
>JAHEIO010000005.1 GCA_024639325.1 Gammaproteobacteria bacterium | reverse complement strand
TTCCTCACTCGGCTCGTCCGCGGAATAGTCGTAAGCCGGGTCCTGATGGTAGATGACGCGACCCTCGGCATCGACCTCTTTGATGAACTGCCCCGAGGCTGCAGGGTTCAGGCCCAGGATAAGCAGGACGTTCAGTATAAAAACGCCAAGCGTTTGTAATTCTTTTATAAATGCATACATATTCGTCATCACTCTCCTTGTGACTGGGTTTAACCACCTTCAGCGGGCATCATACTTCACGCTGATGTTACACCGCGGACGCAGAAATTACCCTGACTTTCTTACCTCACACCAAACCTCTCCCTACTCAGGGCAGAGGGAAAAGACTGTCGAAGGGATCATGGTCTGCCAATGGAGATAGAAAAACAACTGACCGCGTACCGTGTGTGTGATAAAAAGCGCCCTGACCGACAGAGGGGCTATCTATGAAATCTCACGCACAGGTCGCCGTGATCGGCGGTGGGGTAGTGGGCTGCAGTGTCCTGTATCACCTGACCAAACTGGGCTGGAAGGACGTCGTCCTGATCGAGCGCTCGGAACTCACCTCGGGTTCGACCTGGCACGCGGCGGGCGGATTCCATACGCTGAACGCGGATACCAACATGGCGGCATTGCAGGGTTACACCATCGGCCTGTACGCGGAACTCGAAGCGGTTTCCGGGCAGTCCTGCGGGCTGCATCACGTCGGCGGCGTCACCATTGCGACCACCCCGGAACGCATGGACCACCTGGTTGCCGAACGCGCCAAGCATCGTTACATGGGGCTCGATACCGAGATTCTCGGTCCCGGGGAAATCGGGGCGCTGACTCCCATCATCAACACTGAGGGGATTATCGGTGGACTGTATGACCCGCTGGATGGCCATCTGGACCCATCCGGTACGACCCATGCGTACGCCAAGGCGGCGCGCAAGCAGGGTGCAGAGATCTACCTCAGAAATCGAGTGTTAGAGACCCACCCGCGCGGCGACGGTAGCTGGGAAGTGGTGACGGAGCAGGGCACCCTGGTGGCCGAGCACGTGGTCAACGCCGGGGGCCTGTGGGCCCGCGAAGTGGGCAGGATGGCGGGCGTCTACCTGCCGCTGCATCCGATGGAACACCAGTACCTGGCTACAGATGATCTGCCCGAGGTGTACAACCGGGAGAAAGAGTTGCCGCACGTCGTGGACCCCGGTGGAGAGAGCTACCTCAGGCAGGAGGGCAGGGGGCTGGTGATCGGCTTCTACGAGCAGTCCGCCGAGCCCTGGGCTGTCGACGGCACGCCGTGGGATTTCGGTCACGAACTCCTCAACGACAAGCTGGACAAGATTTCCGATTCACTGGAGATCGCTTACAACCGCTACCCGGTCCTGGCCAAAGCGGGCATCAAGCGGGTCATCAACGGGCCGTTCACCTTTGCGCCCGACGGCAACCCGCTGGTCGGCCCGGTGCCCGGATTACGAAATTACTGGGCGGCGTGCGCGGTGATGGCCGGCTTCAGTCAGGGCGGCGGGGTCGGTCTAACGCTGGCACAATGGATGGTTCACGGCGAACCGGAACGCGACGTGTTTGCTATGGACGTCGCTAGATACGGCGACTACTGCACGGAATCCTATACGCGCATCAAGGTCACCGAAAACTACCAGCGGCGTTTCGCCATTTCCTATCCCAACGAGGAACTCCCGGCGGGCCGGCCGTTTATCACGACACCGGCCTACGGAATCTGGAGACCGCGGAACGCGGTATTCGGTTCCGCTTACGGCATGGAGAGCGTCAATTATTTTGCGGCGGACGGGGACAAGCCGTTCGAGACGCCCTGTTTCCGCCGCTCAAACGCCTTCGACGCCGTGGCCTCGGAGTGCAACGCGGTGCGTACCGCGGTGGGCATCAACGAAATCCACAATTTCAGCAAATTCGACATGACGGGAGAGGGTGTCGTTGGGTTTCTGGACCGCATCATGGCCGGGCGAATCCCGCAGGTCGGCCGGCTCAGCCTGTGCCCGATGTTGAGCCCGAGGGGCAGGATCATCGGCGACTTCACGCTGTCACGCCTGGGTGAGCACCGTTTCCAGGTGACCGCGTCCTACGCCGCCCAGGCTTACCATCTGCGATGGTTCGAGGTGCATAAACCTGCCGGGGATGTCGAAATTCGTAATATATCGAACGAACGAATTGGTTTTCAGATTGCTGGACCGAATGCACGCGAATTGTTGAGCCGGGTGACCCGAGCCGATGTTTCAGCGGAAACATTTAAATTCCTCGACGTACGTGAAATGGAGGTCGGACTGTGCGATGCCATCGTGCAGCGAGTGAGCTACACGGGTGACCTGGGATATGAGATCTATGTGGATCGCAGCAGGCAGGTATCGCTATACGAAACCTTGTCCGAAGCGGGAAAGGATCTCGGTCTGAGGCCGTTCGGCATGCGTGCCATGATGAGCCTGCGGCTGGAGAAATCGTTCGGGTCGTGGCTCAGGGAATTCAAGCCCGACTATACGCCGATGGAAACAGGCCTGGATCGCTTCGTGCATTACGACAAGTCCGTCGACTTCATTGGAAAACAGGCAGCAATTACGGAGAAGGAGCAAGGCGTCTCCCGAAAACTGTGCACGTTCATTGTCGACGCCGCCGATGCCGACGTGTGGGGGTGGGAACCGATATGGTCCGGGGGCAATGTCGTGGGTTTCGTAACCTCGGGGGGGTACGCGCACTACGCGAAAAAAAGCGTGGCATACGGATTCCTGCCGGTGGAACTCATCGAGGAAGGCGCCGAGGTGGAGATAGAGATTCTGGGCGATCGCCGCAAAGCGAGCTTGTACACAACGCCGTTGTTCGATGCGGGTGCCGAGCGGATGCGAGGATAAACGGGTCGGATTACCGAATTGCGACGGCTATTGAAGACAGGATGCTCTCTACCGTTGCGCAGTCGATGTCGCCGTCTTCCAGGCGTTGTCTCTCTTCCTCATTGGAAAAGATAAGCTCACCGAGCACCTCAAGTCCGCCGATGGATCCCGACATCACGGCTGACCCGGAGCGGTTGGGATCGCGCGGCACGAAATACAGATCCAGTTCCCGCGTACATTCGCCGGCGATGGCAATCACGTTTGCGGTGAGTTCCGCGCCATCGGCGCGAACCCAGGCATTCAGCCACGGAACCGCCTGATCGAGCAGGTCCTCGATGTTCCCATGCCAGTGTGCGAATTCAAGGGGATAAGCGTCGTCAAGGACGCATGATGATGGCCGTTTTCCCGCCGCCGCCCGCTCCAGGGGAAACGGTCCGTAGTCGTCGGGCCGGGGCATGAACTGGTAGTGGAAGTGGTTGGGGATGGAGGCACCGGCGCCTGCACCGTTATAGAAACCGATCCAGCCGGGTAATCGCGAGGCCAGGGTCAGCAGGTCCGTGACGATTGTGCGAAGGCTCTTTGTCGGGTGTTCGCTGCCGTTGACTCGCCACGTCTGCGGCAGATGTTCCCGAGACGCGATGACCATGTGGTTCGGGAGCAGGGGGTACGGATTCATCCAGGCGACGTAGTTCCTGTCCTCAATATGCAGTTCGTATCCGAATTCCCGGCCCTGCTGTTGCCACTGAACGTTCTCGCGACACAGAAAACATCCCTTGTTGAGGCTTACGGCTCCCGGCGGCGGCTGCTTTTTTCCAGCACCCTGAAAGCGTTTCGCGCGGGCAGGATTGTATTGCGCGGAAAAATGGCGATCACTGTGGGTTGGATCCCTGATAAAATAGCGGCGTGACTGGGTCAGATCGTCACGAATGAAACCCCGGCTAATCTGCTGGTCGTGCAATGCACGCAGCGCCGCGTCGAGGCCAAGCCCGGACGCCACCACCGCGTCGAGTTTCCGGTTGAGGTCGCTCCAGGTGGCGTCATATTCGCGTAAATCTTCATGCATTGATAACGGCACCCCCGTCAAACATTGATATAATCCGCGTCGCGCAATACGAATTATAGCGAGTTCTCGAATTGTATCTACCACCCAACATGCGGAAAAACACGAAATGAAAGGCGATTCAATAGTCATCGAAGAGCACCACGTGAGGGCCGCACAGGGCATCTGTGAAATCGTCCTGCCCGAGATCCAGAAGCGGGACGGCAAATACACGCTGACCGTCGCCGGCGAATCGGGCAGCGGAAAGTCAGAAATCGCCGCCGCCGTGGCCAACCTGCTGCGGGAACACGGGATTGAATCGCGGATTTTTCAGCAGGACGATTACTTCGTTTATCCCCCGAGAACCAATGATCAGACCCGCCGCAACGACATCACCTGGGTGGGTCCGCAGGAGGTCAGACTCGATCTGCTCGATGCGCATCTGGCGGCGTTCCTCAGCGACGCCCCAACCATTACCAAGCCCCTGGTCCTTTATGGTGAGGACGTGGTGACCGAAGAAGAGTGCAATGTGGAGCGTGAGCAGGTTGCTATTGCGGAAGGAACTTACACCACGCTGCTGGAGAACGTCGACGCGCATGCGTTTATCGACCGGAGTTATCAGGACACGCGCGCCCACCGCGAGCGCCGCGCGCGCCACCAATCGGAGCTGGACCCCTTCATCGAAGACGTGCTGCAGATCGAGCACGGCATCATCTCCAGACACAAGAACAGAGCGCAGGTCATCGTGAACGCCGATTACTCCGTGGCGCGGGCCGTCTGAAGGCTACCCGAATGCGAATTGCGTTTTTGAACCCCCAGGGTAATTTCGATCCGCTGGACTCCTACCTGACCGAACATCCCGATTTCGGCGGCCAGCTGGTGTATGTCAAGGAACTGTCCCTGGCGATGGCGCGGATGGGTGTCGACGTCGATATCGTCACTCGCCGGATCGATGATCCCGACTGGGCAGGATTCTCTAAGCGGGTGGATCACTACGAGGAATGCCGGGACCGGCTGCGCATCCTGCGCATTCCATTCGGGGGTTCCCGGTTCATCGAAAAGGAAAAACTCTGGCGGCATATTCCGGAATTCATCGATAACCTTTTAAAATATTACGGCGGCGAGCCGCCGGACTATCTGACCGGGCACTATGCGGACGGGGGCTATTCCTGCGTGCTGCTTCAGCGAAATACCGGGCTGGGTTTCACCTTCACCGGGCATTCGCTGGGCGCGCAGAAAATTGACAAGCTGGAAATGAATGCCGAAACCTTCGCTGGCCACGAGCAGCGCTTTCACTTCGCGCAGCGCATCGATGCCGAGCGCCTTGCCATGCAGCGTGCCGATACGGTGATCACCTCCACCGAACAGGAGCGTAACGAACAATACGCCCATGTCCTGTACGATGGTGCGATCGATTCCACTGACGACGGGCGCTTCGCGGTGGTTCCACCAGGCGTCAACACCGCGATATTCAACGATGCCGAACAGGATGAAGACCGGGAAGAGCACCGGTGGCTCGCCGCTCGAACGGGGGGGCACGATCAGCCCTATGTCGTGATGTCGAGCAGACTGGATGCCAAGAAAAACATCGAGGCGGTCTTCGAAGCCTATATCCAGTCCGAGGATCTGCGCAGCAAGGCCCGCCTGGCGCTATTCGTGCGGGGGGTCGAGGACCCGTATGCCGAATTGGACAGCATCCCCGAGTCCGATCGCGGGGTGATGAAATCAATACTGGCGCGGATCGACGCCGCCGGCATTCGAGACCGCGTCGACTTCTTCGATATCCAGTCCCAACTCCAGCTGGCCGGTGCGTATCGCTTTTTTGGGAATCGAGGTTCGGTATTCGTGCTGAGTTCCTATTATGAACCCTTCGGCCTCGCGCCCATTGAAGCCGCCGCCTGCGGTCTGGCGGTCGTCGCTACACGCAACGGCGGCCCCAGCGATATTTTTTCCGACGGCTCCGCGGTGTTGATCGATCCCGCGGATCCGGCGGATATCGCCCATGGAATACTGCAGGCATTGGAGAACCACTCACGATACGCCGAACAGGGGAAGAATAGAGTGC
Source organism: Gammaproteobacteria bacterium (assembly GCA_024639325.1). Classification (GTDB taxonomy): domain Bacteria; phylum Pseudomonadota; class Gammaproteobacteria; order Arenicellales; family JAANXG01; genus JAHEKE01. The sequence continues at coordinate 86,403 of JAHEIO010000005.1, read as the reverse complement.
TGTCGCGTTATACCTGGGACCAAACCGCCCGCGGCTACCTCGAGGTAATCGAACGGAATCTCGCACGACCGACCCGTTCGGCGGAAACGCCAAATCGCCTGGACGCGTCGTCACGCATTGAGGCGTATCTGCGGACTGTCAGACAGAATTAAGAGTCGTCTTAGCTGGAGAATACCATTGACGGCTGGTATTGCCGCTCCTGGCCGAGCATGGCGCGGTTGACGACCACCACGCCGCCTTCGGATCGATGGTACAGGCTCGCATCCAGTTCCGGATTTTCACCGATGACGGTGCCGGGCGGCACCTGGCACCCATTGTCGAGTATGGTGCGGATCAATCGCGACCCCCGTCCGATAGTGCAATCCGGCAGCACCAGGACACCGTCAAGATGGCACCGGTTTCCCACTTTGGCGTTTGAAAACAACAGCGAGTTGTTGATCGCTGAGTTCTCGACGACGCAGCCGCCGCTTGCCATGGAATCGTTCATCCGGCCCCCGCCTTCCGCTCCGTGGTGCATGAATTTCGCCGGCGGAAGTTGCGGCTGATAGGTGTATATCGGCCATTTCGAATCGTATAAATCGAGCGGTGAATTGGGTTTGGTGAGCTCCAGGTTGGCCTCGTAATAAGCATCGATGGTTCCAACATCACGCCAGTAGTCGGCGCCGCAGCCGCGACTGTTCAACGGATAGGCCTGCACCCTGTGTCCGTTGCGTACCGCATAAGGGACGATGTCCTTGCCGAAGTCGTGGCTGCTGTCCGGGACAACCGAGTCGCGATGCAGATGTTCGGCAAGATATTCGGCATCGAAAACATAGATGCCCATGCTCACCAGCGCAAGGCTGGCGTCTTGGGGGAGGGGCTTTGGCGCCTCCGGTTTCTCCTCGAATCCGATGATACGTTCATCGCCGTCTATTTCCATCACGCCAAACTCACCAGCGCTTTCGATCGGCACCTGATTGCAGGCCACCGTCACATCCGCATCGGCCTCCTCGTGGGCGCCAAGCATTTCACCGTAGTCCATCTTGTAGATGTGATCGCCGGCAAGGATCAGAACCAGCTCGGGATCGTGCGACTGGACGATGTCCAGACTCTGGTAAACGGCATCAGCCGTACCCTGATACCAGGAATCATCCTCCAGCCACTGCTGCGCCGGGATGAGTTCGATGAATTCGCCGTGCTCACCACGCAGACTGTTCCAGCCCTCCATGATGTGACGGATGAGCGAGTGAGACTTGTACTGGGTGAGCACGCTGATACGCAGAATGCCGGAGTTCAGGCAGTTCGACAGTGTAAAATCGACGATGCGGAACTTCCCGCCAAATGGCACCGCGGGCTTCGCGCGCCAGTCCGACAGCATCTTCAAGCGAGAACCGCGGCCGCCGGCCAGAATCAAGGCTAGGGTAGAGCGGGTAAGACGGCTGACAAATCTTGCGCTGGGTGCAGACATATTGTTAATTTGATCAGATAGTTGTAATTAGAAGTTGATAAAGTACTGTAGCCACCATTTCTTGGTATCGGTGGCGAAGCTGTCGGCGCGGTAGTTCGCATATTTCAACAGCAGTACGTGCCGTTTCCGGAAAGCCCGTTGAACATAAAAATCCCACTCGTCGCCATAGTTCTGGCCGCCCGATTCGGCACGGAAATCGTGGTAAATGAGCGCCGCGGTAGCCTCCAGAAAGGCCACCGTTGCAGCCACGTACCTGTCATCGACCCCGGCATCCGGGGTCACGAGGAACTTGTCCGCCCAGCCCTGGAACTTGTGCAGCGTCGCCAGCGGTGTCCTGAAAGATTTGCCCGCTGCCTGGTCGTCGCCACCCAGCACCTCCCAGCCTGCCAGGAGGGTAAACGCATCGACATCGGCGCCAAGCTCCAGAAGATAGTAGTTCGCGGAGTAGTCGTTGGAGTTGTCGCCGTAATCCGATTGCGTCGCATACTCCGCCGCATATCGGATAGATCCGTTATCGGCGAAATTCTGTTTGCCGTTCAGTCGCAGTCCGATACTCCTGTTGGAATTGGGTGGGCTGTTCTCCAGGTCCAGTAGATAAGCATAGGCGCTCAGCGTGGCAAGATCAAAACCCTTGAATTGCGCGGTGACCACGTGTGAATCGCTGTCGAATTCATCCTGCGGCGTCCCCTCATCGGGTCCGAAGATCCGGTTCACCTGCCAGATATAGCCATAATCCAGCTGCCAGTTGTTCAACTCGCCGGTACCCGCGGTGAAGGCATCGTAGGTCTGTTCGTTTTGACGCCAGGCCACCGCGCCGATGAAACGCTGGTTATTCCGGTTGATGTGCTGTCTGCCGAGTACGAGCGCCGACTTGCCCGGGGAGAAGTCCACATAGACCCGGTTGACGACCGTGCCGTCCGGGTCGGCGACCACTGGGTACTGTCCGAGTCCGTTGCGGGTGCTGTTGTAGCGCTCACTGCCGATCACCGTCACGTTGTTGAACTCCAGGCCGAATTTCCAGTCCCGGTACCCGGCGGATTCCAGACCCAGCCTGGTTCGCAAGGTGGACGCCCTGGCATTTTCATCGTTGCCATCCTGGTCTACGTGTTCGTAGCGATAACGAAAGCTTAGCGCCGCTTTTCCCTTGCTGATGGCATCGGAAAAGCTCGCGACCTGGTCGCCCGATGCGGAATCCGCAATTGCGTTGCACGTCCAAAGGATTGCAAAGGCCACCGCCGCGAAGACCGAATTAGCTCGTAGCGTCGTTGGAGCTTTCATCAGGATTTCTCCGATCGATACGTCAACCTTTATCCATCCGCAATCAGTTTGACGAAGTCGCCTTCGGTGATGATGCCGACCAGATTGCCGTCCTCGACAACGGGCAGGCAGCCGACCTTGCGATCTATCATCGTCCTCGCGGCGTGCTTTACGGAAGTGTCAGGCGTCGTAGTTATCGGGTCTTCCACCATGGCCTCTTTTACCGGGTGAGAGTCCAGCAATTTTTCTTCCAGGCGGGAGCCGTAGCCGAGAGAGCGAAGCAAGATTCCCCTGAACAAATCACGCTGCGACATGATCCCGCACAGCTTCCCGTTGGAATCCAGCACCGGCATATGTCGTATACGCTCCTGCTTCATGACGTCGTCCGCGATCGAGAGTTTGTCGTTGCGGCCCAGGGTCTTGATGTCTCGACTCATGACGTCGGCTACGAGCAGCGCTTCGTTGGTCATAAACTGTTGATCCTTGTTCGTTGTTGTACAACTCAAAATATACTGCGACTGGTTATAATCTGATTTGATCCATATCATTTTTCATCCTTACATTTTCCCCTGGACAGTTTGAAAAATTGAAAAAAGAAAGATACGACATCCTGTTCGAGCCCATTGCTATCGGGCCCGTCACCGCGCCAAACCGGTTCTACCAGGTACCGCACTGCTCCGGCATGGGTTTTGGATTGCCACGAACTCTGGCCGCAATGCGCGCCACCAAGGCGGAAGGGGGTTGGGGAGTGGTCAACACGGAGTACTGTTCCATCCACCCGACTTCCGACGATACGCCTAATCCGCACGCCTCGATCTGGGATGATGACGATCTGTCCAACCTGTCCTACCTGGCGGATAGAGTCCACGAACATGGCAGCCTGGCCGGGATCCAGCTCTGGCACGGTGGAAGCTCGACGTCGAATTTGGCGAGTCGAATGCCGCCGCTGGGTGTCGACAGCCTGCCAGCCTCTCGCAATGATCCGGTACAGTCAAAACGAATGACACGGCGGGACATAAAGGCGTTACGGCGGTGGCAGGTCGATGCGGCAAAGCGGGCAATGCGGGCGGGATTCGACATTATCTACGTCTATGCCACGCACGGTTATCTGCTGAGTGAATTTCTGAGCCCGGAATACAATACCCGCAGCGACGAATACGGCGGCTGCCTCGAAAACCGCGTTCGCCTGGTACGGGAACTGATCGAAGACACCAAAGCGGCCGTCGGCCACAAGTGCGGCGTTGCAGTTCGTTTCGCCGCCGATTCCGGTGCGTCGATCGACGGCTGCGCAGACGATGACGAGCACCGCGACATGTTGGCCATGCTGGCTGACCTGCCGGACCTCTGGGATATCAACATATTCGACTATTCCAGGGAGATGGGAAACGCCCGCTTTTTCAAGGAAGGCGCGCTCGAATCGCACGTGTCTCATATACGATCCATCACCAGCAAGCCCGTGGTCGGTGTCGGCCGCTTTACCTCCCCGGACACCATGGTACGCATGTTGAAGCAGGGCATTCTAGACCTGATCGGTGCCGCAAGACCCTCCATAGCCGATCCGTTTCTGCCGAACAAGATCAGGGCGGGGCGCGAGGACGAAATCAGGGAGTGCATCGGCTGCAACGTGTGTTACTCGACCGACTATCACGGGGCTCCGATCCGCTGTACCCAGAACCCCGCAATGGGTGAGGAATGGCGGCGTGGCTGGCACCCCGAGCACGTCCCGCCCAGGGCAACCGATCTGCCCGTTCTCATTGTCGGATCCGGGCCGGCCGGCCTCGAAGCCGCGCACGTTCTGGGTAAACGAGGCTATCCGGTCACGCTGGCGGAAAGCAGAAAGTCGCCGGGAGGCAGACTGAACCTGGAAAGCCGTCTGCCCGGTTTGTCGGAAATGGCGCGGGTCCGTGATTACAGGACGAACCAAATTTCATCCCTGGCCAATGTCGAGATCTACCCGGACAATCGTCTCACTCCGGGAGACGTCCTCGAATCCGGGTTTTCGCGTGTGATCGTCGCCACAGGATCACGCTGGCGCACGAATGGCATAGGCAGATTTTTCACAAGGCCTGTCGACGGCTACGATACCGAAAATGTTTTCAGCCCGGACGACATCATGCAAGGGGCCGATATCGATGGTCGCGTAGTCGTTTTCGATGATGATCACTACTACATGGCAACGGTATTGGCGGAAAAACTGGCCGGGGAGGGGTGTCACGTCACCTACGTGACTACCGAAGGAAAGGCGGGGGCGTGGAGTAGTTTCACTCAGGAACAGGTTCGTACCCAGCGGCGTCTGCTCGAATTGGGGGTGGATATCGTGACCAATCACGCGGTGTCGGGTTACAAGCAACAGGTGGCGACGCTTTCGTGCATCTACACCGGTAGAATCAGTGCGATGCCGGCGGATGCGTTCGTCCCCGTAACTTCACGCGAACCGGATGACCATCTCTACATGGCTTTGAAGGCCGATTCAGACAGCCTAGAAAAGGCGAAGATCAGTACATTGATCAGGATAGGGGATTGCCATAATCCCGGCATCATCGCGACCGCCGTCTATGCCGGCCACCTTGCGGGGCGCACCCTGGATCGACCGGATACTGCCTTTCGACGCGACAGGGTGGTCATCGGCTGACTTCTATCCGTTTCGCGCCCACCAGCGCTCGACGCTGTCCCTTATCTCCTGACTGTGGAATCGGGCGGCCTTGTTGGACGGCGGCAGAGGCTCATCGTAAAAGAAAGCGGGCAGTTCGTCGTCCTCGACCGTAAATCCCGCCTGCCTGTTGAATTCCGCCTCGAGTCTGAGGGTTTCCCGGCCGAGCTCCTCGAAGAAGCCGGCATCCAGGTCCGTTCCCACCGCGTTGTTGACGGCCGTCGCGATCAGGTCCAGGTGGGTGTTGGTGACGCCGCGCCCGAAGATACAGAATCCCAGCGAATCGGCGGCGGCCATGACGACCTGGGTTTCCATGCTTGCATCGACCAGCTCATCGGTGGACTTATCATCCGCTTTCATGCGCGGAACGTTGCCGGCGGTGTGATCGGCACCCTGTGCGGTCATCATCATGGTGATGCCGGTGACTTCGATGACGCGTGGGTCGTAGGCGCTGATCGCCTGTTTTTTGATCACCGGGATGCGCTCCACACCGAAGTGTTCGCCGACGCGGGCCGTCCCCAGGGCGTACAAGCGGCCCTTTTCGGTCCCGTTGCGAATTTCCTCCAGCACGTCCAGCATGAAATCGACATCGCCGAATGCGCCAACCCCGCCGTCCATCAGGACGGCGATCATTGCGCCCGCTTCGATGGTGTCGATACCCAGGTCATTGGCCACCGCGTTGACGCGTGCAAGGTCGTCCGGATCGGACAGGCCGCAGTTCGTCCCCATGAGCCCGATGGTTTCATATTCCACCGGCGACACGACTTCGTTTCCATCCGCATCGGCATAGACGTTGCTGCATTCGATTATGCAGCCCGGCATGCAGGCGTGCGCGGTCGTTCCGCCCCGGGCAAGATTCTGCTCCCTGATGAAGTCGCCTCCCATTTTGAACGGACCGTCACCTGATGATTGCTGACCCGCGGTGAAATTTCGAACCGGCAGTCCGCCAATGTAGTTGGTGAAATCGGCCATGGTGGCGGTGCCGAGTTTCTTGTACACATCAACCAGGTCATCGGCGCGCAGTTCTTTCCCATACTCCTTGACGGCGGACATAAACTTCTTGCGATCGTGCAGCTCGGGCATCTTGTCCATGTCCGCGACAATGGCTTTGACCTTCTTGACGCCCATGACGGCCCCGACGCCGCCGCGTGCCGCTAGGCGGGTGGGGCGGCGGTCGATATCGCTGATGGCGATGCCGGACAACAATCCCTGATATTCACCGACCGGCCCACACAAAGCCAGGCTGACTTTTTTTCCATACTTGTCATGGAGCTTTTGTGCGGCTTCCATATTCCCAAGGCCGAGGTACGCATCGGCGGCGTCAAAACTGATCGAACCGTCTTTGGCAAAATGAATGACGACCCATTCGGTTGAGGCGCCGTGAAGGGTAAATCCGGCTATGTGCAGCTGTCCCAACGCCACGCCAAAACTGCCGCCGGCATTGGCTTCCTTGATGCCGCCGGTGAGTGGGCTCTTGCAACCGACGCTCGTCCTGTTGGCGTTGGAAAAGTTGGTGCCGGCAAACGGGCCGACGGAGAAGATCAGGGGATTGTCGCCGGACAACGGATCGACCGTTGCCGCACCGCAATCGACCAGGGTCCGGGCAATGAAATAACGGCCCGTATCGACCAGGTCCCGGCCGGATTGAGGGTTTTTTTTGACTGTACGGGTATCGAGGTCAATATCGAGGTACGTGCGCATTTATTCAGTAATCCGGAGGAGTTGCGTGTGGCACGACATGCCATGTCGACGATGCGGCATAAGTGCCTTGGTAGAATCCAGTCTTCAGTTTATAACCTGCAGCGCAGTCAATGATGCTTTCGGTAACAGCTTTCAAGTGCCATCGCGAGAAAAAAGCGGGGAACGCGACGGACCAAACTTTAACACGGCAACGCATATAACGAGACCGGCTAGAACAATTTTCATGGAAAAAGCGTCTTAAAGTAAAATATCGTATGCTAAAAAATAAACTATAAAACAGTAAGTTACAAGATATATATGAGAAAACAGTTTAATTATAATTGCTGATTCGCTCAATAGAATCACAAATGAACATTAGCGGTCTTACCGGGCAAAATAGTACATTGCGCACGAACAACACATCGAGAAACCACGCATTCGCCATGTCCCAGGTTCCGGAGCACTATTTCAATCAGTCAGCGGTAATTCCAGTACGCAAGCACAATGGTCGCCTCGAAGTGCTGTTGATTAGCTCCCGAAAGCGCAAACGCTGGGTAATCCCCAAAGGCGTAAAAGAACCGGAACTGTCCGGGCCGGACTCGGCCGCGAAAGAGGCGCTGGAAGAAGCGGGCATCGAAGGAGACGTCCGGCCTGACGCCCTAGGAACCTATCGCTACGATAAATGGGGAGGCACGTGTACTGTCGATGTCTATCTCATGTTCGTCACCAAGGTTCACGATGCGTGGGAGGAACAGTATCGCGACCGTGAATGGGTCGACGTCGACACGGCGGTTGAGCGCCTGCAGGAACCTGCTTTGAAAAAGATCGTCGGTCGCGTGCCGCAGATGTTGGCCTCTAAATAAGCCGCGGAGTAGCTCGATCAATACACATCGCTTCATAGCGATATTCTCACCCAGTTCTTCTATTTAACATAATATACATTATGCGCAATTACAGATCGCCGCACGAAACCTAAAACAAGCAGCCACAGACCACTGGTGAGAAATGCCGGCCAGAGCCATCGGCCCCGGTTATCAGCCTCTCAGGCTTTTATTTTTTGATTCAGCGCCCTAGAATCTTGACCCTGGTCAAGACGCGGTCAGGTCCCGGACTTCATGCTACGCACCGCGCATTTTTCGATATCAACAAGTTCGACATCACTACGTGATTGCCAACCGTCATAAATCGCTGTGCATGGCATCGTCACGTCCCAATATTCATCGTCGCAGTATTGCTAACAGACCACTAACGGCCGGCAACGTCCGGTGCAAAAATCAGACAAACGCACAATCAAAACGGGAGGATTGAGTCGGTGATATTGAAACACGTTTGGGGCATCCTCACGGAACCACGAGTCGCCTGGGCCAAGATCCGTGACGACAACCGTTCCGTATTCGAAACCTACATCAGCACGGTTATTCCCCTAGCCCTCGTTTCCCCGGTGGCGGGATTCATTGGGACGACACAGTTTGGCTGGCAGATCGGCGCCAGAGACCCTGTCATGCTCACCTCCGGCAGCGCCCTGCAGATCAGCTTGGCCTACTTTGGCGCGATCCTGGTATCGGTATTCGCCATTGCCATGATGATCCGCTGGATGTCCGAGACTTACGGGGATCAGAAGCCCTTGGCGCGCTGTCTTGCCCTAGCCGCCTACACCGCTGTACCGCTGTTTCTTATCGGCGTTTTTCAGGTCTATCCGGTGCTGTGGGTAAACTTTCTGTTTGGCCTTCCCGCTCTCGCATATACGGTTTACCTGCTGTATTCCGGTGTGCCCATCATGATGGAGATTCCCCAGGAGAAAGGGTTTTTGTTCGCCAGCGCGGTGCTCGCGGTGGGACTGGTGGCGTTGGTCGGGCTGCTTGCGTCAACAGTTGTGTTGTGGAGCTACGGGCTCGGCCCGGCCTTTATGTCAGGTTGATTCGGAGATAAAACAAGTATGACGAGTTCGGAAACGTACAATTATAAGGTCGTCCGGCAGTTCGCGGTGATGACCGTCGTGTGGGGCGTGGTCGGCATGCTGGTGGGCGTACTCATTGCGGCCCAGATGGCATGGCCGCTGCTCAATTTCGACGTCCCCTGGCTGACATTCGGCCGCCTCCGGCCGCTGCACACCAATGCCGTTATATTTGCTTTTGGCGGCAGCGCCCTGTTTGCGACTTCTTACTACGTGGTGCAGAGGACCTGTGGTGTCAGATTGATATCGGACAAACTTGCGGCCTTCACATTCTGGGGCTGGCAACTGATCATTGTGTCCGCCGCCGTTACCCTGCCATTGGGTATCACGACCAGCAAGGAATATGCCGAACTCGAGTGGCCCATCGACATTCTCATCACCGTGGTGTGGGTGGCCTACGCGGTGGTGTTTTTCGGTACGATGGTGGTCAGGAAGGTTCAGCATATCTACGTCGCCAACTGGTTCTTCGGCGCGTTCATTCTGACCATTGCGCTGCTTCATGTAGTTAACAGCGCGGCGCTTCCGGTGTCGATGTGGAAATCTTACTCCGCGTACGCGGGTGTCCAGGACGCCATGGTGCAATGGTGGTACGGGCACAATGCGGTCGGCTTCTTCCTGACCGCCGGATTTTTAGGCATCATGTATTACTTCATTCCCAAGCAGGTCGAGCGTCCGATCTATTCGTACCGGTTGTCCGTGGTGCATTTCTGGGCCCTCGCATTCACTTATATCTGGGCCGGGCCGCACCATCTGCACTACTCGGCCCTGCCTGACTGGACCCAGTCCCTGGGCATGGTTTTTTCCCTGATCCTGCTGGCGCCGTCCTGGGGCGGGATGATCAACGGCATCATGACGCTGTCCGGTGCGTGGGAAAAACTTAGAACCGATCCGATCCTGAAGTTCCTCATCGTGTCCGTCTCTTTTTACGGCATGTCGACATTCGAAGGCCCGATGATGTCGATCAAGACGGTCAACGCCCTCTCCCACTACACCGACTGGACCATCGGACACGTCCATTCCGGCGCCCTGGGCTGGGTTGGCTTCATTTCCATCGGCGCCATGTATTACCTGATCCCCAGGCTTTTCAACCGCGAACTGTTCAGCATGAAGCTGGTCGAAATCCACTTCTGGGTCGCGACCATAGGCATCGTTCTGTACATCACCGCGATGTGGATCTCCGGGATCATGCAGGGGCTGATGTGGCGCGCATTCGATGCCGACGGCACGCTGACCTACAGCTTCGTGGAAAGCGTGCAGGCAATGCACCCCTACTATGTGGTGCGGTTTCTGGGCGGCCTCCTGTATCTGAGCGGCATGTTGATTATGGCTTACAACATTGCCCGCACTATCATGGCACCGGTTGCGGTCAAACAAGCGGCGCCCAGCGCAGCCTGAGGAGGTCACATGTCACTACAGCAAAAAGCCGAAAAAAATGTCGGATGGCTCATTGTGTTGACCTTTCTTGTGGTCAGTGTCGGTGGAATAGTCCAGATCGTTCCGCTGTTCTTCCAAACCAGCACGACTGAAGCCGTGGCCGGATTGAGGCCTCATTCCCCGCTTCAACTCGTCGGACGGGATGTGTACGTGCGCGAGGGCTGTTATACCTGCCATTCGCAGATGATCCGTCCATTTCGCTCGGAAACGGAACGCTACGGCCACTACTCGGTCGCGGGTGAATTCGTATTCGATCGCCCGTTCCAGTGGGGTTCGAAGCGCACCGGCCCGGATCTGGCTCGCGTCGGCGGCCGCTATAGCGACGATTGGCACCGTGTTCACCTGATCAATCCGCGTGATGTCGTCCCCGAATCGATCATGCCGGGTTATCCGTGGCTGCGTGACAACGCCGTGGATGCGAATTCCACGATTCGCAAGATGCTGGTTTTGAGAACCCTGGGTCATCCATATTCTGAGGAGGATATCCGGGGTGCCCAGACAAGCGTGGCCGGCAAGACCGAAATGGACGCGGTAATTGCGTACCTGCAAAGCCTCGGCACATCGATCAAAACGAGGCGATAGTATTCATGATTGTGTTCCACATCATCTGGACCGTCGCCCTCTTCGTGCTGTTTATCGGCATCATCATCTGGGCCTGGAGTTCGAACAGCAAAAAACGCTTTGACGAGGCCGCTCGCCTCCCCCTTGACGACGATTTACTGGAAAAAACGGATCGAAAAGATGGCTGATTTCGTAAGTGGTTTTTGGAACTGGTTCATTATCATCCCGACCGTAATCGGGATAGTCGCCCTGTTTCCTCTCATATTCAGCAACCGTGGCACCAAGGTGCCTGGTGAAGAGGCCGAAAAAACGGGTCACATTTGGGACGGTGATCTCGAGGAATACAATAATCCCCTGCCCGGCTGGTGGTTGAATATGTTCATCATTACGCTGGTGTTTGGGATTGTATACCTCGTGCTCTATCCCGGGCTGGGAAATTTCACCGGCATGTTGGGCTGGTCGTCGAAGGGTCAGTACGAGGCCCAGGTCGAGAAAGCCGAGGCAGATTACGGGCCGCTTTATAAAAAATACGCCGCCGTCAACATCGAGACGCTTGCCAAAAACCCCGACGCTCTGAAGACGGGGGAGCGCCTGTACGCTAACTACTGCTCGGGGTGTCACGGGTCTGATGCCCGCGGGGCGAAGGGCTTTCCGAATCTGCGGGATCAGAATTGGCTCTACGGCGGCTTGCCCGATCAGATCAAGACAAGCATCGTAGCCGGGCGAAATGGTGTCATGCCGCCTTGGGAAGCGGTTATTGGTGCGGACGGAGTGCGAGACGTCACTGAATACGTGCTGAGCCTGAGCGGCCGGCAGCATGATGTGGGGGCGGCAACTAAAGGCAAGGTCCAATTCGACTCGCTTTGCGCCGCTTGCCACGGTGCTGATGGCAAGGGAAATCAAGCCCTTGGTGCACCCAATCTCACCGACCGGATCTGGCAGTACGGCGGCTCGAAAGAATCGATCATCGAAACCATCAACCTCGGGCGTAATGGCCAAATGCCGGCACATAAAGACTTCCTGGGCGAAGATCGGATTCACGTTCTTGCCGCCTATGTCTACAGCCTGTCGCAGGAATACGAAAAAGATTAATTCTTGTGGCAAAGATGTGTTTAATGACGCGCCGGTACCGTTGTTATGGAGACTGAATCACTGGCGAAGTCTGATTACGGGACAACCAGTCAGGTAGCCAAACACGGCAGACACGAGGACCTCGAGCAGGCGCTTTACGAAAAGCGCCAGAAAATCTACCCGCGCCAGGTGCACGGCCTGTTTGCCCGACTCAGATTGAGCGGCGTCGTCGCGCTGATGAGTATTTATTACTTTACCCCCTGGTTGATGTGGGACGACCGGCAGGCAATTCTGTTCGACCTGCCCGGTCGTAAGTTCTATATTTTCGGCCTCATCTTCTGGCCACAGGACCTGATCTACCTTTCCGCTTTGCTTATCCTGGCCGCCTTGTCGCTTTTTTTCTTTACCGCTCTGGCCGGCAGACTGTGGTGTGGCTATGCCTGCCCGCAGACGGTATGGACTGAAGTATTTTTATGGATCGAGCGAAAGATCGAGGGCGATCGCATGCGGCAGATCAAACTCGACAAAGCGCCCTGGAACGGCAGGAAGCTCGCTATCAAAGGGGCGAAACACGGCGCGTGGATTGCGCTCTCTCTGTGGACCGGGTACACGTTCGTAGGCTACTTTACCCCGATCAGAGACCTTGGGCAGAGCCTACTGACGCTGGGGCTGGGTCCCTGGGAGACATTCTGGGTTCTGTTCTACGGATTCGCTACCTATGGCAACGCGGGCTGGCTGCGGGAGCAGGTCTGTATCTATATGTGTCCCTATGCACGCTTCCAAAGCGCCATGTTCGATAAAGACACCCTGATAATTTCCTATGATACGGTCCGCGGGGAACCGCGCGGGTCACGCAAGCGCAGTGTCGACCCGAGGAAGGCGGGTCTTGGCGACTGCATCGACTGCACGATGTGCGTACAGGTGTGCCCGACCGGCATCGACATCAGGAACGGGCTGCAGTACCAGTGCATCGGCTGTGCGGCCTGTGTAGATGCCTGTGACGATGTCATGGACCGACTGGGATATGAACCGGGACTGGTGCGCTACACCACGGAAAACGCGCTGGACGGCAAGCCGGCGCATACTATCCGACCCCGGGTGATGATTTATGCGGCCATATTGATTACGCTTCTGATCGCCGTTGTGGGTAGCATTGCCGCGCGAACGCCGACGAAAATGGACGTCATACGAGATCGAAATGCGCTGTTCCGCGAAACCGGCGAGGGCCTAGTCGAAAACGTGTACACCCTGCGAATCCTCAACAAAGACAATCAAATGCACAGCTACGTATTAACGCTGGAGGATCAGCCCGAGATGGAACTGCTGATCGAGCAACCGGAGGTCACCATCGAAGCCGGAGCGGTGGCGGACGTTACGGCCCGGCTCAGAATAAACCCGGTTGATCTGAAGTCGCAAAGCACCGAAGTACAGTTCAGACTGCATTCCGCAGACGGCAGCATATCGGTCGCGGAACCCGCCCGCTTCGTCGGTCCGTTACCATGATCTCGTCATCGAACGGATGAACACCTCGTCGCGCCATTGGTATCAGGAACCCATGGTGTGGATGCTGCTGGCCATCCCCTTGTCCTCTGTCTGCGTCGGCGCTGTGATGCTCTGGCTTGCCATTCACAACGAGGACGGACTCGTGGTCGATGACTATTACAAGCGCGGGCTGCAGATCAACCGCACGCTGGAGCGCGACGCCGTGGCCGCCCGCTATGCGCTCAGTTCGGATGTGCGTTTTGTCGGTGCAACCGGTCAGATCGTGGCAACGGTCGAGTCCGATCGGGGTTTCATGTATCCCGAAAAGGTTACCCTGGGGATTTACCACGTCGTCAGACCCGGGATCGACAAAGAAATCGTCTTGTCGCGAATCAGCGACAAGGCATATGCGGGTCCCGCTCCTGAGCTGATCCAGGGGAAATGGTATGCAAGCCTCTACAGCGACGAATGGAGGCTGACCGGCCGTGTCGACTGGCCCGTCGATTCCATATCTTTCAGTTCCAGCCGGCAAGTGCAGTGATGCATGCCGGGTGAGATCACGTTTCTGGCCGCTCTGCTGGTCGGATTTCTCGGCTCCTCCCACTGCCTCGGAATGTGCGGCGGCATCGCGGGCACCCTCGCGGTTTCGACGGACCCTGCGGGAAGTTCTTTTTCTGTCAACCGGATCGCCTATCTGATCATTTACAACCTGGGGCGCATCTGCAGCTATGTGCTGGCCGGATTTGCCGTTGCTGCCCTCGGATATCTGGGCTTTGGACTTCTACCCCCCGCGGTGGCCCATGCAATCGCCATGGGCGTTTCAGCTCTGTTTTTGTTGGCCCTCGGACTGTATCTGGGCGGTTGGTGGTCTTTCCTTCCCTGGCTCGAGACCCGGGGCAACAAACTCTGGCGCATGATCGAACCACTGGGCAGGCACCTGCTCCCGGTTAAAACCAAGTCCCGGGCGTTTACCTTCGGATTGATATGGGGCTGGCTGCCCTGCGGGCTGGTCTACAGCGCGCTTGCGTGGGCGGCGTCAACCGCCGACCCGGCACAGGGGGGGCTGCTCATGCTCGGCTTCGGGCTGGGGACGCTTCCCACGGTATTCTGCATGGGGCTGACCGGCCAGACGCTGCAGCGCCTGCGGCGACATTCCCTGTTCAGGCAGGCTGCCGGTGTCTCGCTCATTCTGTTTGCGGCCGTGATGCTGATCATAGTGGCACTGGACAAGGGCGAGCACACGCATGCCCGAAATCCAACTCACGTGTCCGATAATTCCCATACCCAGCAAGTCCACTAGCCGGCATTTCTCAGCGGGCTAAAGTTCGTCTTGGCGGCGGGGCTGCGTGTCTTCGAGATGCGGTGCGGCATCCTCCGGTTCGTCCATCAGAATCCGGTGCGCCGGTCCTTCGAGGTCATCGAACTGCCTGCTTCTTACCGCCCACAAGATGGCGGCGACGATAATCCCGACCAGGATCAGCGAAAGCGGCAGCAGAAGGTAGATGATATCCACGGTCAGGCGATCCTGCTCCCGGTCATTGTCCGAGGGTATGAAGCACCTTGCGGCCCGGAAGCCGACTGGTTTCGTCCGGGCCTGGCAAGACGGAGGGCGTTCAGAACGACAATCAGCGAGCTGAGCGACATGCCGATCACGGCGATCCACGGCGGCACCAGCCCCAGGACCCCCAGAGGCAGCGCCAGGATATTGTAGCCAATCGCCCAGGCGAAATTCTGCAATATGATCATTCGCGTCTGCCTGGCCTGATCGAGCAGCATACCCACATCCATCAGTCTGCTGTTGACCAGCACTACATCGCCGATAACGCGTGCCAGGTCGGCGCCTGTTCCCATGGCAACACCGACAGCGGCGGAAGACAACAACGGTGCGTCGTTTACGCCGTCACCCACAGCCATCACCAGGTCGCCCTCCGATTGATAGTCGTCCAGTTTATCGAGCTTGTCCTGCGGAGTCATCTCGGCGTGATGGTCTTCGACACCGAGCGTATTCGCGATGCTTGTTACGACCTCGGGCCTATCTCCCGACAGTACCGTTACCGCCACGCCGCGCCGTTTTAGATCGCCGACAAGTTCGCGAGCTCCGGCTCGAAGTTCGTCCAAGAACAGTAACCGGGCCTTTATTGCGGATTCATCCGCAAGGTAGATCACGAGGCCGGAATGCTCCTCGTCGGATCGAACGCCGCGATCGTCTTGCGCGGCGATTTTGCCGTCCGGCCGGGCGAAACGGTACGATCCCAATCGATATCGTGTGCCAGAAACAACGCCGGAAACCCCGCCCCCCGCCGTGTACTGGAGGCCCTGCGCTGCGGCGTATTCCGAATCTTCGATTTGGTTTGCCAGTGCTGTTGCAACGGGATGGCCCGTGTTGGCGACTTCGAGTGCATTGGCAATCGACAACGCCTCTTTCCGGCTCATGTCGTCACTGGTTTGAATATCGACGAGGTCGAGGCTGCCACGAGTCAGCGTCCCAGTTTTGTCGAACACGACACGTTTGATTCCGGCCAGTCTTTCCAGGGCGTCCGTATTGAGCAGTATGATGCCGCGTCGCGTCAGCGCACCGACGCTCGCACTCAGCGCCGCCGGCGTGGCCAGGGACAACGCGCAGGGGCAGGCGATAACGAGGACGGCGATAACGGTGGAAACCAACCGTTCGGGGGCGTACATCCAACAGTACGCGGCCACCAGGGCAGATATCACCACCAGACCCACGACGAAGCCGGCTGAGATTCGGTCGACGAGTTTGACCACGGCCGGTTTGGCGGACTGAGCCCGTTCGGCAAGCCTTGCGATGACGCTGATGGTTGAATCGCCGTAGCCGCGTGAAACCCTGATTCTGAAAGGCGCATTGAGATTTACGGAACCTCCGATAACCTCACTCCCGGGCTCCTTGACGATGGGAACCGATTCACCACTGACGATAGACTCGTCCACACGCGTCTGTCCCTCCACCACCACGCCGTCAACCGGCACGCTGTCGCCAACGCCGACCACTATGATGTCTCCGACATCCAGGCGGGCCAAGGGAACTTTGGTCATAACGTCTCCCTCCCCTACCCGATTGGCCGTGCCTGACATCCTGTTCCGTATGTGCGCTACCGCGTCCAGGCCCCGCTCCCGGGCCGTCAGTTCGAAATATCGGGTAGCAAGAAGCAGAAAAACAAACATCGATATTGCTTCGAAGTAGGTGTCGCCGCGGCCGGTTACGGTCGCGAAAGAACTGGCAAGAAACGCGATGGAGATCCCCAGGCTTACCGGTATATCGATTGTCGCCTGCCAATACTTTAAGCCGTGCCAGGCGCCTTCGAAGAACGGCTGCGCACAATAGAACACGACGGGTAACACAAGCAGCATCGAAATCCACTCGAAGAACCGTTCGTAATTTTCCGCCATCCCCGCAGAGCTTCCAAAATAAAGCGCAACGGCTATCATCATGATCTGCATGCCAAGCACGCCGGATATCCCGATCCTGCGTAGCTGCCGGTCCTTGTCCCGTTGAAGGGCAACGGCCGGGGCCCTAAATTCATAAGGATTGGCGTCGAATCCGATGCGGTGAAAAGCCCGCAGGACCGCTTTCAAACTGGTTGCATGTGTATGCCACTGGATCAGCGCCCGCCGGGTAGTGTAATTCACCAGAACGGACGTGATGCCTGGTTCCCTGGATAGGGACGATTCAATCAACCACAGACACGCTCCACAATTGATACCCGATACGGTTAGTGTGGCCTCGCTGGTGTGCGCGTCGGGTTCACGAATGAAACGGGCGAGGATCTCGGGGTTGTCGTACAGATCCAGGTCTTGCGTGGCGTCGGCTGCCGGATTTTGCGACAGGGTTGTTCTCTTGTCGTAGAAACTCTGGTAGCCGCCATTTACGATTGCCCCGGCAACCGCCTGACACCCGGGGCAGCACACGGTCCTATATTCACCCAGAATTTCCAGACCGTAACCGCTGTTCCTGGGAACGGGCAGGCCGCAGTGGTAGCATTCCGCAGCTTCCATCCTAACCTGCGGCGATTGCGATTCCAGTATCGTCTGCGCCTATCAGTGTTTACAGTCGGCGACCATGACGTTCAACTTGTCGTGTGACAGGATGATGGCTCTGCGTTTGTCGATGCGTGCCACACCGGTCTTGTCGAATTTCTTCACCAGTCGGCTCAGCGTCTCGGGAGCGAGCCCCAGATAGTTGGCAATATCACGCATCGACATGGGCATATCGAATTCACTCCCGGATACTCCGCGGAGCAGACTGCGCTGCGACAAGCTGACAAGAAATGACGCCAGTCGTTCCTCAGCGGACCGGCGCGCGAGCAGTAGCAGCATCGATTGATCTTCGCTGATCGTTTTTCCGATGATGCTGTGCATTGCGCGATGCAGGCCGGAATAGCGTCGACAGAGTTCTTCCATGCGTATGGAAGGCAGCTCGCAAACACTGGATCTTTCCAGCACGATGCAGTCACAGGTATGTCTTTTGGTGTTGAGACCGTCAAGGCCGACGAGCTCACCCGGTAAATGGAAACCGACGATCTGTTCCTCGCCGTCAACGGATGTGAATACGCTCTTCATTGCGCCGGATTTGACCGCGTAAAACGATTTGAACTTGTCGCCATTCCGGTATAGATACTGGTTCTTGTCGATTGGGGGCTGCTGGTCGACTACCTTCTCCAGGTCGGTGAGTTCCTCATCCGTCAGGCCCCGCGGCAGACACAATTCCGACAGACTGCACTGTCTGCAAGACGCCTGGATCTCAGCTAGTTTGATGCTCGTATTCACCCATGCCGCTCATCTGGTTTTCCTAAATTTACCAAGGAAAGCCGGTGATGTCAGCAAGGTCAGGAAGTTATTCTGTAGACGTCGTGCGCTCGTCGTCTCGACAAGAGTTGCAATAGTTCTCCGTTATGTGCCTCAACAATGTTTTTTTGTCGATTTCGCGCCCGCAATTGACGCAGATGCCGTAAGTCTCGTCGTTGATGCGTGTTATCGCCTTTTCCACCTGCTTTAGCAGTTCCACGACGCGTTCCGAATTGGCCAGTCTCAACGAAGACAGGGTTTTGAACCCGTCTTGTTCATCATCCTCCGAGGTCAGCCTGTCCTCGCTCACCTCAATCAACTCAGACGGAATCTGCATGCGTAGACGATGACTGAGCCGTATCAGAGATTGCTTGGTTTGGCTGACTTCCTCTTTGGTCAAGTTGGAGTGTTTTTGATGACTATTCAATACACACCTTGAAAATGCTTGGTCCCGTTTTGTAACTTCCTGTAGAAATCGCTGATGCCGATAACTCGTTGAAACAGTTGAGTCGTAAACCGATTTTGGTGTGATTGGCGTCATTTTGTATTGACCTGGATCAAATGCAATAAAAAAGGACGCCGCGAAAATGTCCCACTCATTGCGGCCGGACCTGCGATGCAATATTCGGATCAGATGGTCTCAACCAAGACGCGGCCAGGTGTCGGTAATTTTGTAGCCCCCGGGCCACGGATCATCCGGGTCCAGCATATGCTGGTGCATTCCAGTTACCCAGGCGCGGCCGGACAGCGAAGGCACCACGGTTTCGGTGTCGCCGATTGCGCCTGTTTCCTCTATTCGACATTCGAAACTTGAATCGATGATCGAGCGCCCGATGAATGTCTCACCCACCCCGATTTCCCCGCGTTTATGCAGCACGGCAAGCCTGGCAGAACACCCGGTGCCGCAGGGGGACCGGTCGAGTTTTCCGGGTTGAATGGCGACGGTGTTTTTCGCCGTTTTCCTTCCATCCACGTGTTCCAACGGGCCCGCCATCTGACAAAAGGAGATGTGAGACCAGTCCGGATTCAGCGGGTGCCTGAAACCCAGTTGATCGTTGGCGGCGTTGGTAATCGTGATGCCCAGTGACGCTAGATCCCCGGCTTCGTCCTGCGTCAGGGCAAATCCGAGATCTTTTGCGGACACGATGACGAAACTGTCCCCACCGTAGGCAACGTCTACAGCGAGGGTGCCAAAACTCGGGACTTCCAACCGGGCATCGAGCCGATCGACAAACGAAGGCACATTTTTCGTTGTCACCCGGACGACCTTTCCCTCCCGGCATCGTGCACATATTTCGACCAGCCCCCCGGGCGCCTCCAGCACCAGATTCGTCTCCGGTTCAACCATCGGAAAAATCCCCGTCTCCAGCATCACCGTCGCCACACACATGGAATTGGAACCGGACATGGGTGGCGTATGCTCCGGCTCCATGATGATCCAGCCCATATCCGCGTTGGGGTGTTTCGGGGGCACCAGCAGATTGACGTGGCGAAACACGCCGCCTCTCGGTTCGTTGAGCAAAAAGTTCCTGAGCGTCTGATCACTCGATATGAAGCGGGACTGTTCCCAGATCGTGCTGCCGGGTGGTGGCGCCACGCCGCCGACAATCACGTCCCCGACCTCGCCTTCCGCGTGGCAGCTTACGACGTGGACTAGATTTGATGAACGCATGGTCGGTTCGACTCAGATCTGCAAGAGCATCTTTCGACCCGTTTTCTACCGGTTTGCGGAGGAGAAGAGGGTGAAGAAATTGGAGGTCGTTGCGTAGGCAAGATCCTCCAAAGTCATGCCTCTCAACTCCGCCACATGCTCGGCGGTGTACCTCACATAGGCGGGCTCATTGGTTTTACCGCGAAAAGGCACCGGTGCCAGATAGGGGCAGTCGGTCTCCACCAGGATACGGTCGATCGGTGCTTTTCGAGCGACTTCTTTGATGGCGTGGGCACTCTTGAACGTTACGATACCCGAAAACGAAATATAGAATCCGATATCCAGGGCCTGTTTCGCCACGTGCCAGTCTTCGGCGAAACAGTGCATGACGCCCCCCAACTCTGCCGCTTCCTCGTCACGCAAGATCTGCAGGGTATCGGCAGCGGCGTCCCGCGTGTGGACTATGAGCGGTTTTTCGGATTTCCTGGCCGCATCGATATGCCGGCGGAATCTGTCACGCTGCCAGTCCAGACCCCCATGGCTCCTGAAGTAATCCAGGCCCGTCTCACCTATCGCGACAATTTCCGGCGCTGCCGCAAGAGCGCAAAGCTCCTCCACATCGGGTTCTCGTCCTGAGGTTTCATTGGGGTGCACGCCCACCGAGGCAAACACATTGGGGTGCTCACGGGCAAGGGACAGTACCGCCGGAAAGTCCTCCATGTTGACCGAGACACACAACATATAGGCGACGTCCTGTTTCCCGGCATTGCCGAGGACATCCTCCATGCGCTCGCAGAGCGGTTCGAAGTTGATATGACAATGAGAGTCGACCAGCACGCACTGCTTCCCAGGATCCCGGATCATGGCGCAGAACGGATGCCGATGATCAGGAAACCATCCATAGGCGCCTTGCCAGGTAAGCTCTGATCAATGGTGTCATCGCGAGGAGCGTGCCGAAGCTGCCAGCGAAGCGTGGCAGGACACGGCAATCCAAAAGTTCTTGTATGACAACAGTGCGGGATTTTTTCACTTCGTTTGATGACGAAATACTGAATTGAGCAGAGTTTCCTTAGAAATGCGGGCTAGGGTAAAGACCACATGAGCTACTGCGGATATTGCGCAGCTGGACGCAACACCGGAGGATCACATGGTATGCGTTGGCCTGCTGGAGTTCAGCGCGCCGCCGAGAATGGCCTCGATCTTTGTTCGCGCCCGCTCGTCCTTCTCGCTGAATTGCACGCCTACTCCCGCAGCGCGATTTCCCTGCGCGCCCGAAGGTGTAATCCATACCACCTTGCCTGCCACGGGGACCCGTTCCTGCTCTTCCAACAGGGTAAGCAGCATGAACACTTCCTCGCCCATTTTGTAGGTTTTGTTGGTCGGCACGAATAGCCCGCCGCTGTTGAGAAATGGCATGTAAGCTGCGTAAAGTGCACTCTTGTCCTTGATTGTCAGGGACAAAACCGTCGGTCTGGCTTCACCGTTCTCGATTCCAATATCTTCTGCCATTACTTTTTACCAACTTTGATTAGGTCCAGGAACAGATCTTCCAGTAGCAGATTCTTGTCCAAAGGCGAATTCGTGTCCCGGAGATATCTCCCGACCCGCTCTAATAACGCAAACACCCGCTTTAAGTGTATTCGTTTTGACGTGGGATGCAACCAGCCCAACTGGTCGGGATTGATCAAACCGGGCGATTTTGGCACATATCGCGTCTTAACGAGGTCGCTCATAACACCATAAAATATACTCAGTGAACTGGCCATACCCAGATCTTTCCATCTTCCAGGGAGCGTCGTCACATCGATTCGACCGTTCATGACTGACTGGATGTCGCGAATTACCGCATCACGCGCATCCAGGAAGCCTGAACTGAGGTATTCCTCCGCCAGCAAGGGAGCTCCTCGGGCCACATCCAGGGCGACGGCGGCGCGGCCATTGTCCGTTTTTCCTGCCAGCCAGGAGAGCGCCTCCTGGCGCGGTGGAATGCGGAAATCTATCCTGGAGCAACGGCTGAGAATGGTAGCCGGCAGCAGGTCCGGACGATCCGATACGAGGATGAAAACCGTATTCGTTGGCGGCTCCTCGAGGCTTTTTAGCAGTGCGTTGGCGGCATTGATATTCATCTTGTGCGCGGGCGTGATCAAAACGACTTTAAAGGAACCGTGACCAAAGCTGATGATCGCGTTGGACAATGCGCGCACCTGATCAACGGAAATGACCGATTTGGGCTGCTGTCCTGGCTTCGTGACGTAGTAACGCATGCCGTATCGTTGCAGCAACGAGCCCTCCGGATCGAGCTCCGCCTCTGGGCACAGAACGTGGAAATCTGGGTGCGAGGCAGCGGAAAATCCGCGACCTTCACCGAGAAGCAGCTCTGAATATCGGCACGCAGCCTCTTTTTTTCCCAGCCCCTGGGGGCCGCAAAACAACCAGGAATGCGGCCTCCTGTCCCGGTCTGCGGTGATTTTCCGCAAGATGCCCTCGTTCCAGGGAGCTATCATCGTTCGATTACCGATTCCTCGAGGTAGCGTCCAACTATATCGATTACCTGTTTCTCCACTTCATTCAAGGACAATGTACCATCGACAATCCTGATCCGTTCGGGATGCATTCGCGCCAGGTCCAGATAAGCTCGCCGTACGTTGGATTTGAACTCCTTTTCCTCCGTTTCAAAACGGTCCGGTGCCGTCTGGCGACGCTGACTGGCCCGTATCCGGCCGATTTCCGGGTCGACGTCGATCAGCAGCGTCAGATCTGGCCTCAGGCTTCCCTGCACCATGTTTTCAAGGATTTCGACGTCAGACCAGGGTAAGCCTCGGCCCGCGCTCTGATAGGCGAACGTGGCGTCGGTGAAACGGTCGCACAGTACCCAGATACCTTTTGACAGCGCCGGTTCGATCGTTTCGGTTAGGTGCTGGGCACGCGCCGCAAAAATCATCAGCAATTCCGCCAGCGAGTCGATATGGAGTTCATGCCCTTCGAGGATAAGGCATCGCAGTTTCTCGCCGAGTTGCGTGCCTCCGGGCTCGCGAGTCACTACCGCATCGATTTCTCTTTCCCCGAGCAGGCGCTCGACAAATACCATGCTGGTCGTCTTGCCCGCGCCATCCTGCCCTTCCACAGTAATGAATTTGCCCCTGGTTTGCATAAACCGTCAGTCGCCGGATGCAGAGATTTTATTTCTGTCGCCACCCAACTGATACCGGGCAACGGCCTCATTGTGTTCCGGGAGTGTTTCGGAAAATTGGTGCGAACCATCACCGCGGGATACGAAATACAGTGCCCGAGTGTCCGCGGGACGTAGCGCGGCCCTGATTGCATCTGCCCCGGGGTTGGCTATCGGCGTGGGCGGGAGCCCGAAACGCACATACGTGTTGTAGGGCGTGTCCTGACTGAGGTGTGAACGCTTCAGGTTTCCGTCAAAACCGTCACCCAGTCCGTAGATCACGGTGGGATCCGTCTGCAGCCGCATTTTCCTCCGTAAGCGATTATTGAACACGGCGGATATGATTGCTCTTTCCTCGGGTTTTCCGGTTTCTTTTTCAATTATAGAGGCGAGGACCAACGCCTCGTCCTTGTTTTTCAGTAACGTACCGGGCAGTCGCGCTTCCCATTCCCGATCCACAACTTCAACCATCCGCTCGAAGGCCTGATGCAGAATATCGATAACGGATGTGCCCGCGTCGAAAACATAGGTATCCGGGAAGAATCGACCCTCCGGATGCAGTCCCTCGTGTCCCAGTTCGAACATGATCTCGGAAACCGATCTCGGTGCGACGCGGTTTTTTAGAACGGGATGGGCTCCGAGCACGGACAGGAACTGTTCGAAAGTCCACCCTTCGATGAGGGTGATGGAATAGGTTACGACGTCCCCATCGACGAACTTGTCCAGCAGCCGGCCCAGGGACGTGCCCTCATCTATTTGATATTCGCCAGCTTTCAGCGATCCGGTGTCTCCCCGTCGATAACTCCACAGGATGAAAGCGTATGGTTCGGACAGCAGGCCGGTATCGACCAGATTCCGCGCCACGGTCGATACCCCTTCCCCGGGGCTGATGGTGAATCGCGCGCTGCCGTTAACTGGTTGGTTGCTGCTCCATTGCAGGTAACCTGCCGCGATCACAAGTGCCGAAACCAGGATGGTGAAAAAGATTCCGATTGCCCGAACCACGGTTCTAGGGAGTGTAGCCTGCAGGTCAAGTCAAGCGTCTAAGTGCAATCGTGCCGTTGGTCCCACCGAAGCCGAAGGAATTACTCAGCGCAACATCGAATTCAACATCCCGCGCGGCGTTGGCGACGAAGTCCAGATCGCACTCCGGGTCAGGATCGTGCAGATTGATTGTCGGGGGCAATATCTGATGATGAAGAGCGAGCGCGGTATAGACCGCCTCCACCCCACCGGCCGCACCCAACAAATGGCCAATCATGGATTTGGTGGAACTGACCGCCAGTTCAAACGCATGATCGTCGAAGCTGGATTTGACAGCCATTGTTTCGGCGATGTCTCCTTGCGGGGTGGACGTCCCGTGGGCATTGATGTAGCCCACCTCATCCGGGTTGATTCCGGCATTTCTCATGCAGTTGTTCATGCACTGCGCCGCACCTTCGCCACCGGGAGACGGGCTGGTCATGTGGTACGCGTCGGCGCTCATGCCAAACCCGGCCAGCTCCGCGTAGATCCGCGCGCCGCGCGCCCGAGCGTGTTCCAACTCCTCGAGCACCATCACGCCCGCACCTTCCCCCATCACGAATCCGTCCCGACCCCTGTCCCAGGGTCTGCTTGCGGCCTCCGGGGCATCGTTCCGCGTACTGAGCGCCTTGGCGTTGGAGAATCCGGCCATGGCGGTGGGCGTAATGGCCGCTTCGGCGCCGCCCGCGATCATGACATCCGCGTCACCATATTCGATGAGCCGCCCGGCCTCACCTATGGCATGGGTCCCCGTGGTACAAGCGGTTACCATCGATAGGTTCGGGCCCTTCAGTCCATACATGATCGAAAGGTTGCCGGATATCATATTGATGATCGACATGGGAACGTAGAATGGGGATATGCGCCGGGGTCCTTTTTGTTCATAGGTAAGCGCCATTTTTTCGATTGTCTCCACACCGCCAATGCCGGAGCCAATGTATACGCCAGCGCGATTTGCATTGCGTTCGTCGATCTCCAGACCGGAATCGGCAAACGCATCCATTCCCGTAGCCATACCGAGCTGGATGAATCGGTCCATTTTACGGGTGTCTTTGGGCGAGAAATAATTTTCTGCGTGGAACTCGTCCGCCTGACCCGCGATGGTGCTGGCGATGCCCGCGGCATCGAAACGATCGATGGGTCCGATTCCGCTGTTTCCGTCGACGATGCGCCGCCAGTTGTCATCGATGCCGACACCGAGGGGAGAAATAATACCCAGTCCTGTAACGACAACGCGGCGATCACGCATATGACAAACTTACCGATGTGAATCCCTGGATTACGAAATGCGCGGCGGCGCTTCCCTGGTCAGCGGCCCTGCCACGATCCCGGATGATGACGTCACGACAGACTATTGGAAACCACGAGACCGATTTGCTTGACCGGCAGCGGCCCCGCACCACACCGGATCCCGTTCAGGTCTTCTGGTTGATGTAATCGATAGCCTGCTGAACCGTAGTGATCTTTTCCGCTTCCTCGTCCGGTATCTCCGTTTCGAACTCTTCCTCAAGAGCCATTACCAGCTCGACCGTATCGAGCGAGTCTGCGCCCAGATCATCCACAAACGATGCCTCGGCCGTAACCTGATCCTCCCCTACACCCAGCTGTTCGACGACAATCTTCTTGACGCGTTCTTCAACACTGCTCATGAGTAAAATATCCTCCAGTAAATCCAGCCTGTTCAGGCCGCATAGTTAACAACAATCCGGGTAGCAAGTCCAATGTTGACGCAACATTGGATGATACACGGCTTTGGTTTGAATCCCGCAAAATTCAGAATTCCAATCACCTAAAAATCAATACGTCATATACATGCCACCGTTGACATGCAGGGTTACGCCGGTAATGTAACAGGCGGCGCCCGACGCCAGAAATACAACGGCCTGAGCGACATCTTCCGGCGTTCCAAGGCGCCCCACGGGAATCCGTCGAAGCAGCTGTTCCCGCTGCGATTCCGATAGTGCGCGCGTCATTTCGGTGTCGATGAACCCCGGGGCAACCGCATTAACCGTTACACCCCGGGTGGCAACCTCCGCGGCCAGGGATTTGGTGAATCCGACCATGCCCGCCTTGGCCGCGGCGTAGTTGCTCTGGCCCGGGTTGCCGGACGCGCCGACTACGGAGGTAACGTTGACAATCCTTCCGTGTCTGGCTTTGGTCATACCGCGCAGGCAAGCCTTGCTGACACGGTAAACGGATTTCAGATCGGTATCGAGCACGTCATCCCACTCATCCTCGCTCATCCTAAGCAGCAGATTGTCGCGGGTGATGCCCGCATTGTTGATAAGCACCGTGGGTGCACCCCGCTCTCGGCGAACCTTGTCCACAAGTTCGGTAACCGCTGCGGAATCGACAACGTTCAGCACGGCGCCGCTGCCGGAGAGACCACGCTCGCTGAAATAGCCGTCGATTATCGAAGCTCCCCTATCGGAGGTCGCGGTGCCGATGACGACACCCCCGGCTCGGGCCAGTGCCGTCGCTATGGCTTTCCCGATGCCCCGAGTGGCCCCGGTAACGAGGCAGACTTCATTGTCGAGCTTAACCTGCATTTTTTGCCGACTGCTAATAGACGAGGAGGATGGAGCCCCAGGTAAAACCACCACCGAACCCTTCCATGATGACTTTCTGGCCGCGTTGGATTCGACCGTCGCGAACGGCTTCGTTGAAAGCGAGCGGTATCGACGCGGCGGAGGTATTTCCATGGCGATCAACGGTAACGATCACCCGATTCATATTCATATCCAGCTTTTTCGCGGTCGCGTTGATGATTCGTATATTGGCCTGGTGGGGTATGAGCCAATCTATGTCGGATTTTTCAAGCGAGTTCGCCAGCAGAGTTTCATCGACGATGTCGCCCAGTGCCTTTACCGCCCATTTGAACACTTCACTGCCGCGCATCTGGGTGTAGGCTTCGCCCTTCAGCACCTGTTCGTAATTCGCCGATACGCCCATGGGAACGCTCAGAAGTTCGTGGTATTTGCCATCCGCGTGCAGATGCGTCGACACGATGCCGGGTTCATCCGCCGCCTCCAACACGACGGCGCCGGCGCCATCTCCAAACAGAATGCAGGTGTTTCGGTCCGTCCAGTCGATGATGCGGCTGAAGGTTTCCGCACCCACCACCAGGGCCTTCTTCGAGGCGCCGGTCAGAAAAAAACGGTTCACCACGTCCAGAGCGTATACAAAACCGGTACAAACCGCCTGAATGTCGAATGCGGGTCCGCCATTATGTATTCCCAGGCGGTCCTGAAGGAGACAGGCCACACTGGGAAAGACGTGATCCGGTGTCGTGGTGGCGACGATGATCAGGTCGAGTTCCTGCGGAGATATCCCGGCTTCGTCTAGTGCTGCCCGGGATGCGCGCTCGGCCAGATCGCTGGTGCGCTCATGGTCGGCGGCGATTCGCCGTTCACGGACTCCGGTGCGCGAGATGATCCACTGCTCGGTCGTGTCCACCATCTTTTCCAGTTCCGCGCTGGTGAGCACTTTCTCCGGCAAATAGCCGCCGGTGCCGATGACTCGTGCGAAGCTCAATGAGGTACTGCCTGCAGGGTCCGGGAAAGCTCATCCGACAGATGGCCAATGACCTTTTCCCTGACTGCTGTAGCGGCCACCAGCAGCGACTGCCTGAAAGCCAGGGCATCCGCGCCGCCATGGCTCTTGATCACGATCCCGTTCAGGCCGACCAGGGTAGCGCCGTTGTACCTTCGGTGGTCGATTTTTTTTCTGAAGGCATTGACGATGGGCAATGCAAACATACCGGCAAATTTTCTGAACGCGCTCCTGCTGAATTCTTCCCTCATTATGCTGGAAATCATCGTGGCCAGGCCCTCGCTGGCCTTTAGCGCAACATTGCCGTCGAAACCGTCGCACACGATCACGTCGACGTCACCGGTATAGATGGCGTCGCCCTCCACGTATCCGCAATAGTTCAACCCGCTCTGCTGAATCAGTTCAGCTGCCCGCTTGACAATACCATTACCCTTTATGTCCTCGACGCCGATATTCAGCAAGCCTATGCTTGGCTTGGGCTTGTGCTCGACCCGTTTTACCAGCACCGAACCCATGATCGCGAATTGGAGCAGCAGCTCCGGCGGACTGTCGACATTTGCGCCGAGATCGAGCACGTGGACATGTCCCCGGAGCGATGGCAGTGCCGCAACGATTGCAGGCCTATCGATGCCTGGCAGCGTTTTGAGAACGAAACGCGAAGTCGCCATCAGGGCACCCGTATTCCCCGCGCTCAGACAGGCATCCGCCTCACCGGATTTTACCAGATTGATTGCGACCCGCATGGAAGAATCCTTTTTACGGCGCAGGGCCCGCGCCGGGTCTTCGTTCATCTCCACGGTCTCCGAAGCAGGTTGAACCTGGATACTGCTCGTCCCTGGGCCCGACTTGCTGAGTTGCGCTTCGATATGGTCCGGTTTTCCGACCAGGATCAGGTTCAGATCATTTTCGTGCGCGAGTGCCGCCAGTGACCCCGGGACCGTTACTTTCGGGCCATGGTCTCCACCCATTGCATCAACGGCAATGGTGATGCTCACGATAAGCCTGGATTTTCCACCTAACGACTATACGTCAAAAGGCTATTCGTCGTCCTCGGACTTGATTCGTACCACCTGCTTGCCCCGGTAGTACCCCGTGGGAGTGGTGTGATGCCGGCGGTGCAGCTCCCCGGTTACCGGGTCGGTGGATAACGTGGGTTTACCCAGGGCGTCGTGGGAGCGCCGCATACCCCGCTTGGACGGTGTTTTTCGGTTCTGTTGTACGGCCATGTTGGTCCTTGCTTACAAATGATTAATCAAAACAATGACATAACGCAATCGGGCCCGCGTTACATCGTGTATGGTCGGCGCATCATATAGATGGCCGGTGGACCTGTCAAAACCTAGCAAAAATCACGCGAACGCGCGGTCAGCTCGCCCAGCCAGTTGCTCAGATCCCACAGCTTCCCGGCTACCAGGTGCAATACGTCGTCTTCTTTTTGCACCCGTCCGGTCACGGCGAGCAGTCTCGAACACAGCAGAGCCTGACGCTGGGTTTCGGCGATGCCGGGCCAGACCACGACATTGACGTATCCGGTCTCGTCCTCCAGGGTCATGAAAATCACCCCGGACGCCGAGCCGGGGCGTTGACGGTTGATGACCAGCCCTGCGGCAGTCGCCGTCGAGCCGTCACGCAACGCCCACAGGTGCTGTGCAGGGCATATGCTCTCCCGGTCCAGGCGCGCCCGCAGCAAGGCGACAGGATGGCGCCGGAGACTGAGGCCGACATGGGCATAGTCGGCAACAATGTTCTCGCCTTCGGTGGGATGCCTCAGAAGAGGGTCTGCTTCGGCAAATCGAGGCGATGGCAGCACAGGCATGGATCTTTCGACTCCACTGACCGACCAGAAAGCCCGGTGCCTGTGCCCGCTCAGGCCGATCAGCGCGTCCGCCGAAGCCAGACACTCCAGGTCGTGTCGATTCAGTTCGGCACGGTCACCGAGATCTTGAACGTCGATGAAGGGTTGGTATTCGCGGGCACGGACAATGCGCGCCATGCCTGACTCCGAAAGGCCTTTGACGCGTCTCAGGCCCAGTCGGAGGGTCGATGCGCCTTCCACGGTGGAATCCGCGATACTGTACTGAACATCGACGGGTAGCACATCGACGCCGTGCCGGACTGCGTCCGCCACCAGTTGGGCCGGCGCGTAAAAACCCATCGGCAGGCTGTTAAGCAAAGCGCAGGTGAATATGGCCGGGTGGTGCCGTTTGAGCCATGCCGATACGTAGGCCAGCAGGGCAAAACTCGCCGAGTGGGACTCGGGAAAACCGTACTCACCGAATCCCTGTATCTGTTGACATATCTGGTCGGCAAACTGGCTGCCATAGCCGCGTTCACGCATGCCCTGCTTTAGCTTCTCCTGAAACTTCTGCAGCCCGCCCCGCCGTTTCCAGGCCGCCATACTCCGCCGCAGCTGATCCGCTTCCCCCGGGGTGAAACCAGCGGCGACAATGGACAGTTGCATGACCTGCTCCTGGAATATGGGCACGCCCAGAGTACGCTCCAGTACACTCCTGACCTCGGGGCTGGGGTACGTCACCGGCTCCGTGCCGTTCCGGCGCCGCAGATACGGATGGACCATTTCGCCCTGTATAGGCCCGGGCCGGACAATGGCGATCTCGATGACCAGATCATAGTAAGAGCGGGGCCTCAGCCTGGGCAGCATCGACATCTGGGCGCGCGACTCGATCTGGAATACACCGATAGTGTCGGCTTTCTGCAGCATGCGGTAGACCTCCGGATCCTCCGCGGGCACATCCGCCATGGACCAGCGGCGGCCCGTTTGCTTTGACAGATAGGACAGTGCCTTGCGAATAGCAGTGAGCATACCCAGGCCCAGGACATCGACCTTGAGCAGCCCCAGCGCCTCGAGATCACCTTTTTCCCACTGGATTACCGTGCGTTCGGGCATGGCTGCGTTTTCGATGGGCACGAGCCGCGACACCCTGCTTTCAGCGATGATGAACCCGCCGACGTGCTGTGACAGGTGCCGTGGGAACCCGATCAATTCGCCGACCAGTGCGGCGAGCAGCTTCAACCGCGGGCTGTCGGGATCGAAACCCAGTCCCCGCAACGCTTCCGACCGCAGCACATCCCGGTCCCACCACTGTATTGATTTGGCCAGCCGATCCAACTGATTGAGGTCCAGTCCCAGTGCCTTGCCGACATCACGAATGGCACTTCGGGGCCGGTAGGTGATGACCGTAGCGGCCAACGCCGCACGCTCCCTGCCGTATTTGTCATAGATGTACTGAATGACCTCTTCCCGCCGCTCATGCTCGAAATCGACGTCGATATCCGGGGGTTCATTGCGTTCACGCGAGATAAAGCGCTCGAACAGCAGGTCCATGCGGGCGGGATCGACCTCGGTAATCCCCAGGCAGTAACAAATGGCCGAGTTGGCCGCGGATCCCCGGCCCTGACACAAAATGCCCTGCTCGCGGGCAAAACAGACGATGTCGTAAACCGTAAGAAAATAGGACTCATAGCGCAGCTCCCGAATGAGCGCGAGTTCGTGCCTGACCAGCTTTTTCACCTTGTCCGGCACTTTATCGGGCCACCGGCGCCGCATGCCCTGCTTCGTCAAGTGGGTGAGCCACCCAATTGGCGTATAGCCGTCCCGGACCAGTTCCCTGGGGTATTCGTAGCGCAGCTCATCCAGGGAAAAGTGGCACCGGGACGCGATCTCGCAGGTTGCCGCCAGCAACCCCCGCGGGTAGATCCGGCTCAGGCGATGAAGCGGCCTCAAGTGGCGTTCTCCATTCGGGAACAGATCGAGGCCGACCCGACTCAAGGGCCGTTTCAGGCGGATCGCGGTCAGGGTATCCTGCAGGGATCGCCGGTAACGTCTGTGCATGTGCACATCGCCGCTGGCACACAGAGGCAACTTCAGCCGTGAGCCAAGCGCACCGGATCTCTGCAGCCACCGGCGGTCATCTTGCCGCATCAACAACTCCACGGAAATCCAGAGCCGGTCCGGAAAATAGTGCTTCAGCCAGCGGCCTCGTTCCAAATGAACAAAGTCGTCGATTTGCGGAACCGGGCACCACAGGCAAATACACTCATCGAGGCAATGATCCAGCAACATTTCCCGGTCCAGGCGATAGCCGCCTTTCTCCGCCGCCCGTCGGGCCGTGGTGATCAGCTCGCACAACTGGCCGTAGCCGTTGCGACTCGTGGCCAGCAAGACGACCTTCACCCCCTCGGTCAACACGAACTCACTGCCGATGATCAGCTTTAGAGCTCCGGCCGCGGGTTTTCGTTCGCTGTTTCCAGGATGCAATTCCCTGCTCCGGAGGTGTGCCCGGACTACGCCGGATATCGAACATTCATCGGTAATCGCCAGTGCCGAGTATTGCAGTTGCCAGGCGCGTTCGACCAGCTCTTCCGGGTGAGATGCCCCGCGAAGGAAACTAAAATTGGTCAAACAGTGGAGTTCAGCATATTTCGGCGACATGCTGTATATTTATACAGTATGTGGCATGATAGTGCCATGACCCTGCCCGGCCATTGCGCCAGGGCGCGGGTGGGCGCGACACGTGGGCTGAGAAACACGGGCAGGCCTGCTACATTGATAGTAGGCGCATCAGTAAAACGAACCAAAAATAATTCAATAAACCACTTCTATAACATGGTTGGTATTAGATAATAACCCCATAATCCATAACAGAAACCTGTATCCGATATTTTGAAGTCCAAACATTCATCACGTGGGGGGCAGCGCCTATTGGCACTGGTGATCTCCGCTTTTTCGCTGATGCCAACCATTCCCGCTGAGGCAGCAGAATCGGCGTCTGCAGACCGCTCGAACGTCGATTTTTCAGCCTCTTTCACGGCATTCCACCAACCGAAAAGCGATATTGATGGTGGCGGAGAATTCAGCCTGTCGAGCGCTTTCTTCCGATTCAAGGCAACCAAAGCGATTTCTCCGACCACCATTGTCGGGTTGAGCGTCAAGTACGATGTCGATGACTACGATTTCAAGGGTCTGACGGAATTCGGCGGAGTGGAACCCTGGAACGACGTCAGACGATTCGGCCTGGGTATCCCGATCTTCATCCGCTTCGGGTCAGCCTGGACGGTGGGGCTGTCGCCGTCCGTCGATTGGCTGCAGGAATACGGTGCCGACAGCAGCGATTCGATGACCTTCGGAACACCTCTGATGGCATTCAGGAGTTTTTCACGGGAAAAGCGGCTGGGACTGGGCGCGGCAGCGTTCAGGAATGTCGAGGACGAGTGGAAAGTATTTCCCTTTCTCGCGGTCGACTGGCGATTCAACGAAAAGTGGCGCGTAGCGAATCCTTTCGAAGCAGACGTGCTGGGTCCGGCGGGCCTCGAACTGAGCTATACGATCAACGAAAACTGGTACCTGGGTGCCGGCGGTGTTTACCGCAAGTTCCGCTTCAGATTGGATGATGAGGGCCTGGCCCCTAACGGCATCGGCAGTAACGAAGGAATATTGACCTTCGCTCGATTGCATCGATCAGGAAAAAGCGGTCTGGATCTGGATCTCTATATCGGGGCAACGTTAGACGGAAAACTGGAGCTCAAAAACTCCGCCGGCGAGAAACTGTCCTCCGGCGATTATGACAGCTCTCCGTTCGCGGCAATTACCTTGAGCGGAGAGTTTTAGAATACCTCGCACGGCCAATTTCAGTAACTTCGTCACACGCGAAATCCCTCGGGAAACGGATCGTCATCGTTGACGAAGATCGTGTTCAGGCCGGTGATCCACGCGCTGCCTTCGACGGTCGGAACAACGGCATTCAGATCGCCCACCGGGACTTCGTTCACGGCCCGTCCGGTGAACTGACTGCCGATCACGCTCTCGTGGACAAACGATTGATCCACTTCGAGAAGGCCGCGTGCGACGCGTTGCGCTATGCGTGCGCTGGTTCCGGTGCCGCAGGGTGAGCGGTCAACCAGGCTTTCACCGGCGATCACCACGCTGCGTCCGTCCGAACCTGGCCGGGAGGGCCTGCCCGTCCACATGCAGTGCTTCACTCCGCGGATGCTCTCATCCAGCGGATGCACGATATCGTTGGTGTCGTTGATCAGGCACTGCAACTCCCAGCCCATCCGGCGCAGCTCCGATACAGAAAAATCCGACGCGTCGGAATAATTTTGCTGGGGTTCGACAATGGCGTAGAAGTTGCCTCCGTAGGCAATATCCATGGTCAGTCTACCGAGCGGTTTGAATTCGACAACCAGGTCTTCGATCAGCAGAAAGGAAGGGACGTTGTTCAGCCTCACGGAACGCACCTTGTTTCCCACTTTATCGTATTCCGCCACCACCAGACCCGCGGGCGTCTCGACCCTGACGACGCCCGGCCGGGCGGGTTCGACGAGGCCTCGTTCCAGTGCGAAGGTGACGGAACCGATGGTGCCGTGGCCGCACATCGGCAAAGAACCCGAGGTCTCGATGAATACGAGCCCCATATCGAATTCATCGCGGGCGGCCGGATACAGCAGTGCGCCCGACATAGCATCGTGGCCACGGGGCTCCAGCATGAGTGATTTCCTTATCCAGTCGTATTCCCGCAGGAAGTGCTGACGTCGCTCGCTCTGGGTATCTCCTCGCAGAAGTGGCACGCCGTCCGTGACCAGCCTGACGGGCATACCGGCGGTGTGCCCATCGATACAGTGAAAGACGTGATCTGCCATCGTTTTATTGAAATGCGGGCTTATTTCGAAGCGGCTCCAACGACTCGGACGACTCGTCCAACGCCGCCCCTTCCAGCGGCACGACGGGCAGCCGACACTGCCCCACGTCGTGGCCCATCATGTTACAAACAGCCTTGACCGATGGATTGAAGGCATGAGACCAGAAGAACATGTTGGACAACCGCGTTCGGTGCCACAATTCGAGCGCGCCGTCATAGTTGCCCTGAATAAAATGCCGGTACAGCGCCACGGCTGGTTACCAGCTGTTCGATCCTGAGCATATCTCCGGTGCTGTCCATAACTGCTCCGTATATCCGGGCTAGTTGAATCTTTGTGGTGAGAACGGTTGCGCATCGATCATCGATTGACGGCCCAGCAGCATGTCGGTAATCAGTCGCGCTGTCCCGGGCGCCTGCGTCAGACCAGTATGACCGTGCCCGAAAGCATACAGGACATTCGGTGTTTTTGCGCAAGGCCCAATAACGGGGCGGCTGTCCGGCATGCTCGGCCGGCATCCCATCCATCGGGTTGAATGTTCTGTTCGCAATCCAGGCAGGAACCGCATTGCCTTGTGCAACATGGCGTCGGCCCGGTCATAGCGGGGCGCGCCAAGCAGTCCTGCAAACTCGGCCGCTCCACCGATTCGTAGGCCGCTATCCAACTGGGTTGCCACGAATCCGTGTTCGCCGAATATCAGCTCCGAATTGATCCGGACATTGGGCTCGACAATGGTGGTATTGTAGCCTCGTTCCGCTTCGACGGGGATATTGTCGCCGAGCCGGTCCACCAGGATTCTCGACCAGGCGCCCGCCGTGATCAACGCCTTGCCTACACGTATGGCAGGCGCCCCGCCCTCGAACGACAGACACACGCCTTCTTCGGAAGGGTTTACATCCAACACCGACTCACGGATAAACTCAACGCCTGACTCTCTCCCCAGGCAGAACAGCGCATCGAGCACATCTTTGGGGTCGGACACGAGGTGCCAGTCTTCGATCAACGTGGCGCCGTAAAACACGGCAGCCAGGGCTGGCTCCCGCACCCTGAGTTCCGACTGATCGATGTGCTCGAACCGGATTCCGTTGCGTTCCCGTATGCGCCAGCCCGGCATCGCAACCGAACGTTCCCGCTCGCTCTCGTACAGATGCAGGGCTCCGGCCCGTTTTATCGCGTCCGATATATCGGCGGCCTCGTATAGCGAACCGCACAGTTCCCTGGAGAGTAGATTGAGGGCGGCCAGAGCTTTGGCCGTCGCCTGCACTTGTTTTTCGTTGCTAGCCAACACGAAGCGCGTCAGCCAGGGGATGATTTTGTGCAAATATCCTGCCCTGATGGACAAGGGCCCCCGGGGATCGGCGAGCCATTTGGGGACCTTGTATAGCACGCTTCCGCTGGCGATCGGCAGGATCTCGGAATAGGCCAGGGCGCCGGCGTTTTTTAGCGAAGGCGCCGCCTCATTGTCCTGAGGATCGATGAGGACAACATCGAACCCGTTGTGCCGAAGCTCGTATGCACAGGTGACGCCGATAATCCCGGCGCCGATGACGGCTATTTTTTCAGTCGGCATGTTTTTCCTATTTCAGTCACACTGCGTCTTGGGGTTGAATCGGGCTTGTCTTTGATAGACCTTCGCCAGCAGGGATGCTGGCGCAGAGCCTACAGGGAGGTATTTACGGCGTGTCTCGCAAAGACAAGCCGGATTCAACTCCTTAGATATCTGATTCTGTTTCAACCAAACAACCCATGAAGATACCATTCGGATCTTTTCTTCAGATCCTGAAAAACCCATAGGCGGCGGCCTTGCGGGCAGACCGCCGTATAGTAGTCCCGGCAATATTCATTGTCATCCCACCACCCTGATTCAATCCGCTCCGGACCATCGATGATATTGAACGAAACCGAGCCTGAGCCATCATCTGCCTGACAATTCAGACGCCGGGGTTCATCGAGCAGCCACAGCGGACGGTGTGGTGGACACGAGACATCGGCTTGATCCACTGCCGGCGGGGACCGCTTCCAGGCGTGCTCGGGGCGATGGTCGGCCAACACGCTCGGCGTCCACAGGTTTTTTTTACCCAAGCGGGCTTCCAGTTCATCCAGGGCACGTGCCCAGTCTCCGACTGCGTCCGGGGTTTCAAACAGATCACCGCTGGCCGGGTTGACGCTCCGTAAACCGGAACCTGACAGACGGATACCCCGCACCGGCGCACGCAGTTCACGGCGCTGAATGTGTTCCCTCAGCAGCCTCTCCCACTGTGCGGCATCACGCATTGGCAGACGAGTTCCCACATCGATCCGGGTGGCGGGTTTGCCCGCGTGTTTCAGCCAAACCCGAACGTCACTGGCAACAGCGCTTCTGGCAGTCAGGAAATCGGAGAATTGCTTCAGCAAAAAACGCGCGGCCTGCAGGATGAAACACGCCTCAACGGTTTCCGCTTCCAGTTCACAATGACGCTCGAAGCAGTCAGGTATGGCGTCGATCCGGCGCGGATCGGGACGCATGCCCAGTGCCTGGTCCAGTTTGCGCACCACATCCGGTCCGAACCGGCGGGCCAGGTCGTGCCGTGGCAGGCGCCACAGTTCTTCGAGGGATGAAACTCCCGCGGCCCGGAGCCTGCGAAGCGTCTCTCCTGCCAACCCCAGCGAATGTATGGGCAATGCCTGCATTGACATCCTGAGGTCAGCCCTATCAGTGATCAGCGTTTCCCGTCCGGCTGCCGCCAGCATCGAACTCGCGCCGGGCGTTGGCGTCAGCGCCAGATAACAGCGATGCCCGGTCTGATCCAGTTCCCGGCGCAACCTGTCGTATAAGGCCTCGATTCCGTCGAACAGCTTCAGACTGGCCGCGACTTCGAAAAGCAGTGTGGTTGGCGGCTCCGTACTGACGGTTGGTGTGAAGCGGCCGGCCCAGTGATGAAATTCATGCAAATGACGATGTTCCGCATCAGGATCGCGAGGGCAGACCTGCAGACTGGCCCATATCGCCAGGGCCGCATTGACATTCATTCCAGGCTTGATGCCAACCGAACGGGCATTTTCAGAGGCCTGATGGACGATTTCGCCTCGGCGCGAGGGCTCGGTGACAACGGCATACTCGTTTACGCCGATGTGCAGCGCCTCCAGGGCCAGAGAGGGCAAATCAACGGCGGCCCACAGGAGCGAAGACGGTGCGCGGGCGACGCCCGAGGCTGTCCCCCTGTCCAGCGAAACAGCATGTTGCGCCGCGTGCTGCATCAGGCGGGCTAAAGGGGCACCGCAACCCGGGTTCGATGGCTGCCGCCGCGGGCTTTCAGTATATTGATCGCGATCTCCCCGTCGAGCGACTCTATTTTCAGGCGCAGCGCTGCCGAAGGTGCCCGCCACCTCGTATCCTCCGCACGCAGAACGACCCCGATGCCCCCGCCGATTTCTGCGGCCAGTTGCAGGCGGCGAGCCTCCACCTCCGACAGGCGCGTCGGCCACGCCAGAACCATGCCACAGGATCTGGTGGACGACAGCCTCTCCATGGCCCAGGAAACGTTACCGGACTGGGTGTCAACGACCATGACGTACTGCAAATCCAAACCGGCCCGGGCCAGCGCCGGGGCATAGGGTAGGTAAGGCGGTGCAATCCACACGATTCGGCGCTTTTGCCGGTTCAGATGCACCATAGCCGGGAGCAGCAGGCGCAGCTCTCCCAGCCCCCAGTAGGGAACGGCTATCTCGGTCAGGGCGGCTTCCGGCCAGCCACGGGTAGGCAATGCCTGGTCCAGTTCGGCAAAACCGGTGCTCACGCCGT
The DNA here is from genome assembly GCA_024639325.1 of Gammaproteobacteria bacterium. GTDB lineage: Bacteria > Pseudomonadota > Gammaproteobacteria > Arenicellales > JAANXG01 > JAHEKE01. Next base: position 48,231 of record JAHEIO010000005.1, on the reverse strand, counting down.
TTCCCTTGCCGTCCACCGTGTTGCCTTGCCACACCAGGTGATGTTTACTTAACCGTCCGCGCAGGTCGGATTTCATGACTGGTTATACGAATACTGTTTTTATAACCAGTATATTAACCCCGATTAAGGCAATAACAAAAACGGAATTCGACTGAAAACCACTTTGAATTTTTTTATTATTGTTTTTCAATATTTTATGTATTTTTTTTAATGTTTTACTTTAATATTATGAACCATTATCAGACTTGTGCAGGTTAACGTCTCCCCTACCCGAAAGATCGTTGCCCTTGTCCTGGCCCTGCTGGCTTTCGCCGGCAGCGAGCGTTTCATCGACTATGACATTCTGTCGCGTGTGGATCGTGTCGAACTGCTGCTGACCGGTGAAGGTCCCGCCGACATCCGAATCTACTTCCAGCGCCCTCCCGCCAGCCGTACCTTTGACGCCGGCCGCCTGGTTCAAAATTCAACCGTGCTGGACGAGAATGAGCGCGTGCTCACCAAACTCGACGATCGGCTTGCCGTATTGTTCAAAATCGAGTTCGAGACCGGTGGCCGAGCGCTGCTCTTGCGCGAGATCATGGTTCACAGCCACTACGCTGCCTCGTTTCGGCTACAGGGGCAAGCGTTAAGGGACTACTTCGAGTCCGGGAATAGTCGTACCCGCATAGAAGTAACCAAGGAAGGCTTGAAAGTTCATGCCACGGAAGGCGCATCCGCGATTGTCAGCAGCCGTAAAATCGAGGTTCAAAATCCATATCTTCGATTCGGCATTCCCGGCGTCGTCGGAGTCCTGGTGTTTTTTCTAGTGCAGGGTCTCAACGCCGGTCGCATACCGTCGCTTGCGCAGCTCGACCCGGTTGACGACGCCGGTATCAAACCGCATACCCTGGAGCTGGACGGTCTTCGCGGGCTTGCGGCGTTGAGCGTGGTCGCCGACCACTCCTGGGGGATATTCAGCGGATCGGGGCTGGTTGGCGTGTGGATATTTTTTGCACTGAGTGGCTATCTACTGGCTATTCCCTTCGTGCGCGGTCCAGAATTGATATTCGACGGGCCCAGGCTGCAAAACTACTTTTTCCGCCGCCTGGCGCGCATCGTTCCCATGTACTACACCATCATTTTTATTTATTTCCTTGCGTCCGGCAGCGTGCAATGGGCCCTGCCCCATTTTCTTTTTCTGCAGGGCGACGGTCATTTCTGGACCATCCCGCAGGAGATGTTTTTCTACCTGCTGCTGCCGTTCATCATGGTCGGAATGGCATTGCTGCTGCGCCTGCGATTCGCCCTTGCTCTGCTGGTTCTGGCCGGGCTTGCACTCTGGTTGCTATGGTACACCTCAGCCATTCCGATCAAGATGAACAGCCGGCCCAATGTGAGGCCGCTCATGCTCGGCTGGTTCCTGGTGGGCATATTCGTCAGCTACGTCCTCAATAACGAAGGATCGGCCAACGTGATCAACCGCTATCGGGATAAAGTTGAAAAAACGCTGGGCTGGATTGCTTCCCTGGTTCTCGCCGCCGTGTTCGTTACGGGAAGCGCGACGATCCTCAGCGGTTGGCTGGGGTACAGCGTGTTCCCGGCTTTTGAGCAGCGCCCCTGGTTCGGTATTGCAGCCGGGTTTCTCGTGTTCTCGGCGGTGTACGCCCGTAATTCGATTTACGGGGCAATTCTTCGCAACCGGCCGCTGCGCTCATTCGGAATCATCGGCTACAGCGCTTACCTGGTGCACCCCCTGTTGATCGATGTACTCAGGCGATTGTCATCGTTTTATCTGGGAGTGGATGCCACCGGGTTCCCGCTGTTCTTGGCGGCGACGCTGGTCACCTGGTTGGTGGCGAGCTTCACCTACAACCTCATCGAGTATCCGTTCTTGAAAAGAGCGGGCGACCGGCAAACTGCGGGCTAACCCGCATTTCTCACCAGGATTTCCTGTGCCTGCTGGATCCACTGCTCCTTCTCGATTCGGCCCTTGAAGTTGAGCCCCTCGTTGATCCTCTCGATGTCGGTTTGATCCAACCCGGCTATCTGTTCATAGCTGGTGATGCCCAGTGTGCGCAGTTTGGCTGATATTACCGCGCCAATACCCCTGATCTGCGTCAGATCATCTGACTCGTGCGGAGTTTTCGGTGCCGTGCCGTCGTGGTGAACCTCATGAACATGATCGCCGTGGCCGACATCCAGTTTTTTTGCTCCCCTCAACGCCCACCAGATCACATAGACGGAAACAGCCACATATATGAGCACAAACAGTATCGTCATTGCCTACTCCGCGCGGTTTGATGTTTACGGGGTGCTAAGTATAAAACTTTTTGTTCTGCATAATCACACAGGCGGGAGAGAAACGCTCGCCTTGGAATGCTTCCAACACCGCTCCAAACGAGCTCGAATCGAAGAACATGCCCGGGAATCCAGGTACCTGAGCGGGCCGCCTAGCCCGCATATCTCACCAGGATCCCGAGCGATGGCGCAGGACAGGTTTTCAGTCAAAACTAAATAACCTAGCATTTGTAAGTCCTTAGCCAGAAGTCAAAGGCGCCTGGTGAGATATGCGGGCTAGACATGGAGGAAATCCCAGTCCCATTACCGCGCCAAGCATCGTCCCCTGTTTCATGAACGGGGTACACTAGCAACTTTTCTTTCAACGGTAATCGTATGGCAGCGCAACAACTGATTCTTGCATCTTCCTCCCCTTTTCGTCGTGAGCTGCTTGAAAGGCTTATGATACCGTTTGACGTCGTCTCTCCGGATATAGACGAAACGCCCCGGTCCGGCGAGCAGGCCGCTGATCTGGTGCTGCGACTTTCAGTCGAAAAGGCCGAGGCCGTAGCGAAGACGGCGGCGGGTGCCCTGATCATCGGCAGCGACCAGGTCGCGGTACAGGAGGACAACAAGATCGTCGGCAAGCCCGGTGATCACGCCGATGCGGTGCGGCAGCTTGCAGCATCATCCGGAAAGACGGTCACTCTGTTTACCGGCATTGCATTGATCAATAGCGACAGCGGCCTGGTTCAAAAGGACGTTGTCCGCTATACCGTACAGTTCAAGACAATCACCGATCGGGAAATCGACAGCTATCTCGACAAGGAAAAACCCTATGGCTGCAGCGGCAGCCTCCGGGCCGACGGATTGGGCATCGCCCTGCTTCAGAAATTCATCGGGGACGACCCCACCGCACTCATCGGTCTGCCGCTGATAAGGCTGGTGGCGATGCTGCAAAATGAAGGGATGTCCCCTGTCTGAAAGCTATAGAATAATCACCACCGCACTGGTGCAATAATGGGGCTATTTCAGTTCAGGTAAGCGGTAGCTCGTATACATACGCAGCGTTTGCGCGACGCCGACGCCCATCTGCTTGGCCAGTCTGTCGAGCAGGTTCTCCTGGTGGGTGTAGTCGATTATTTTTTCCGCTTCAAACACTTCCCGGGCAACAAAACCGGCGCTGCCGAACTCATCGATCAGTCCCAGTTTCCTGGCTGTTTCGCCGGTCCAGAACAGCCCGCTGAACAGATCAGGGTGAGCGCTCAATCGACCGCTGCGGCCCTGTTTGACGATATCGATAAACTGTTGATGGACCTCGCCAAGGATTTCATCGGCGTGTTCCCTGCTCTTGTCGTCCAGCGGCGAAAACGGGTCCAGCAGGCCTTTGTATTTTCCTGCAGTCATCAATCGCCTTTCGACCCCCAGTTTATCCATGGCGTCGACGAATCCAAAGCCGTCCATGAGCACACCGATTGATCCAACAATGCTGGCCTTGTCGGCGTAGATTTTCTCCGCGGCGGCTGCGATATAGTAACCGCCGGATGCGCATATGTCGGAAATCACGGCATGCAGCGGTATATCGGGATGTTCCCTGCGTAGACGCGTGATTTCGGCATTGATATAACCCGCCTGCACGGGGCTGCCGCCCGGGCTGTTGATCCTAACGATAACGCCTTTGACGCCGTCCGCCTCGAAAGCGGCACGAAGCCCGGCGGCGACGTCATCGGCGGTGACATCCCCGTTGGCGGCGATGACACCGTCTATTTCCAAGAGCGCTGTGTGCTTACCGTTGCTGCTTGGGACGTTGGTATCGAAATATACGAACACAAAGAATAATAAATAAGCCGCGATAAACAGCTTGAAAGCGATGTTCCATCGCCGCGTCCTTTTTTTCTCCTTTAGATTTTCCCAGATCAACTCCTTGAGCAGGTCATTCTCGGCATCTGGTGTACGGGTTACGCCGCTCGATGGCGGGCCCACGGAATCTGTCATTGCTGCTCCTCGTTTCGTAACACTACGGCGCCTTGCTCCGCCAGATTCACTTTGCCCGCCGTCTCCCTGACGTTGATTGGCAGCAAACCCAGGCCGTTGCACGGCCCGCTTCTGCATTGACCGGTTTCGGGGTCATAGAGGGCACCGTGTGTGGAGCAGATCAGGGAGTTCTTTTCCAGGTCGTAGAAGTAACTGTGCAAAAAATTCAATCTGAGGTCCATATGGCTGCATCGGTTGACATAAGCATAGACGACGCCCCGGTACCGTATCGCGAATGCGGGGAGTACCTCGTCATTTTTCAAAACTTCGAACTCAACGCCGTCACCGCCGTCGACCAGCGCGCCGGTGGGGCATATCTCGCAGCCCATCAATCCGAATTATCCACATCTGCGCGGCCGTCTTCCAGTTTGCGTATGACACCCTCGAGATCCGGCGGCAAGGCGCATTCCACTTCCACCCGCTCCCGGGTGACCGGGTGAACGAACCCCAGTTCCGAAGCGTGCAGAAACAGCCTTCTCAGGCCGAGATTGCGGAACCGGGAGTTGGCTTCCCTGTCACCGTATTTGTCGTCTCCAAGAACCGGATGGCCCCGGGCCGCCGCGTGCACGCGAACTTGATGGGTTCGACCGGTCACCAAAGTGACCTCCATCAACGTACATTGCTCGAAAAGGTCAAGCGCAGTGAACCTGGATTTCGCGTACCTGCCTGCTTCATCAGGGATCACCATCCTTTCCCCTCCCCGTTGCGCGTTTTTTCGCAAAGGGATCTCAACGACGCTGACGTGGGTGTCCCAGACCCCCAGAACGAGCGCCAGATACGTTTTCTTGAAATGGTCCCGACCACTCGTACCGAGCCGCAGGTCTTCGTGGAGACGGCGCAGGGCGCTGCGGCGCCTGGCAAGGACGAGGCAGCCCGAGGTGTCGCGATCCAGGCGGTGCACCAGGTCCAAAAACCTGTCATTCGGGCGTTGATGCCGCAACATCTCAATCAGCCCGGCCTTGATCCCGCTGCCCGCGTGTACAGCCAGGCCCGCGGGCTTGTTGACGACAATCAGGTAGTCATCCTCATACAAGGTTTCGACTTCGACGGCGAGACCCTCACCGGGAGGCGGTTGCGACCGGTTCGAAGTTCGCAGCGGTGGGATTCTTACCCGGTCGCCGCTGCGCAGTCGCGTACCCGCCTTGGTCCGGCCTTCATTGACCCTGACTTCGCCCCGGCGAACGATCCTGTATATCAGACTTCGCGGCACGCCCTTGAGCTCACGCAGCAGAAAATTATCCAGCCTTTGTCCGCAGAATTCGTCCTCGACGGTAATGTAGCTGACTTTGGGCTTGGTCTGGGCCATAACAGGCGCAAATCATAACAAATTGATGCGAACATGCGGGCTTGCTATATTTAGGGGGGATAGCTGGGATCAGGCGGACAGAATGAGACAACCCGACGGGTTGGAAAACGATCACCGCCAGTCTACGACGACAACGTGTAGCGGGGCCCCACACTGTCTTGCTTTACAGAAATCGGTTTTGAAAAGGTTTATTGCAGATCCCGGCGGATGATATCCGCGGGAGCGCAGTGGTCGCCAATGTTCCGGCTCGGCCGTTTGAACGCGACGCATTAGGGTTAACGCGCCTCTCCCCTGCCTGAACTGCAGAGGCACAAACGAATATCGGTTCCATTTCGCGCCAGCAAGGTGCACCGGATTGGGTTGTACGACCTGACAACGGTGGTATGCACTGGGGTTGCCGGATGGAAACCAGGGAAACGCAGCAAATGAAACGAATGTTGTTCAACGCAACTCACCCGGAGGAGTTGCGGGTCGCCATCGTCGATGGACAAAAATTGCTCGATCTGGATATCGAGTCATCTACCCACCATCAAAAGAAGGGAAACATCTACAAGGGTCGTATCACGCGAGTCGAACCCAGCCTGGAAGCGGCCTTTGTGGACTACGGTTCGGAGCGCCAGGGATTTCTCCCGCTCAAGGAAATTTCCAGGAGCTATTTCCAGGATTACTCGGTCAAAACACCCATGGCCCAGGTCCGCATCCAGGATGTGATCAAAGAGGGCCAGGAACTGCTCGTCCAGGTCGAAAAAGACGAACGCGGCAACAAAGGTGCCGCACTCACCACGTTCATCAGTCTCGCCGGAAGATTTCTCGTCCTCATGCCGTGCAATCCAAAGGGCGGGGGGATATCCAGGCGCATCGAGGGAGATAACCGCTCTGAACTGCGTGATGCCATGAATCAGCTGAAACTGCCGACGGAACACGCATTGATCGCCCGCACCGCGGGTATTGGTAAGTCCGTCGAAGAGCTTCAGTGGGATCTGGACTTTTTGCTTCAGTTATGGGAAGCCATACGCAGCGCAGCGGACGAGAGGCCGGGGCCATTTCTGGTATACCAGGAAACAAATATCGTCGTCCGGGCAATTCGCGACTATCTGAGGAACGACACCAGCGAAATCATCATCGATGACAAGGAGATTTTCGATAGGGCCATGCGTTTCATGGAACAGGTAATGCCGCACCACAGTTCGAAACTTAGACACTATAAAGACACCATACCCCTTTTCTCTCGGTTTCAGATCGAACACCAGATCGAATCTGCTTTTTCCAGGGAAGTCAAATTACCGTCCGGCGGTGCCCTGATCATCGACCATACGGAAGCGCTGGTTACCATCGACGTCAACTCCGCTCGGGCGACGAAAGGCGCTGACATCGAAGAAACCGCTCTGCACACCAATCTCGAAGCGGCTGATGAAGTGGCGCGCCAGCTCAGAATACGTGATCTTGGCGGGCTGATCGTAATCGATTTTATCGATATGACGATCAACCGGAATCAACGAACCGTAGAGAACAGGCTCCAGGAAGCCCTCAAAGTAGACCGGGCCCGGGTCCAGGTAGGCCGTATTTCCCGCTTTGGTATGCTTGAAATGTCGAGACAGCGCCTGCGTGCGTCGTTAGGCGAATCCAACTATATTGCGTGTCCTCGGTGTGCGGGGACCGGCCACATCCGCGGTATCGCCTCCTCTGCGCTTCACATTCTGCGAATCATCGAGGAAGAGGCCCTGAAGGAGAATACGGAGGCCATACATGCGCACCTGCCTACGGACACCGCGACATATCTGTTGAATGAAAAGCGATCCGAGGTTTCGCTGGTAGAAAACCGCCTCGGGACCCGGATTTTCATCATCCCGACCCCGGTGTTGGAAACGCCAAATTTCCAGATCAGGCGGCTGAGGGCGGACGAAGTTGCGGAAATACAGCAGGTCCCAAGCTATAAGATCGTACGTCAGGAACCGGAGCCAGAACAGGACTACTCCACGCCGGAAAGATTGAAGGAAGTTGCCGCGGTTGGTCTCGAGCAAATGCAAACCATTGCTCCGCCTGAAGTCAAGAAAACGGAGGAACCCGGACGTTTCAAGACATTTATTGGAAAACTTTTCGGTACTGACCAGGAAGCGGTAGTCGAAGAGAAAGAGAAACCATCCCCTTCGGCACAAACCCGAAAACAGCCTTCGTCTGGCGGCCGGGGCAACCGTTCACGTCGGGGCGGCCAAAGCAGGAGGTCGAACCGGCCTCAGTCTGCCCAACGGCAGCAGCCGAAGAAATCAGAGTCAACCTCGGGCCAGACGGGTGGCGAGGCCGATGGCCAGAAACCGCGTGGACAGGGACGTGCGAAACAATCCCCGGCAAACCGCCAGAATCGCGGCAGCCGCTCCGGTAGGTCGTCCTCAGGCGGGGCCCGCCAGTCGAGCCGCGGCAGGTCATCCGGCGCGAGAGGCAGGCAATCGAATCCTGCGGGCGAAGCAACCGCCGATACCGCCAAACGCAGCGAGCAGGCGGCTGATAGCCGTACCGATAACCCCGAAAAAACGGTCAATACTAAAACTGCAGTAAACGAAAAACCGGAAAGCACCAAGCCGGGAAAGGATGTGCCTCAGCAGCAGGTTGAATCGCCTGGTGCAGCCGCTGTGGTCGAGGATTCGGTTAAAGCAGGCTGACTGCGCGCCTCAAAATGCGTCTTGCCCGCCCGGCGCGGTTGATGCGGGCCCGCCTGCAAGCGCAGGACGGTCGAACACGGCGATCGATTCGACGTGGTTGGTGTGTGGGAACATGTTGATCACGCCCGCTTTACTCAGAGTGAAATCCAGTTTGTGAACCATGACCTCGGCATCACGGGCCAAAGTGGCGGGATTGCATGAAATATAAACCACGCGACGCGGCGCGAGGCGATCTAGGTGCTTGACTAAGTCGATCGCGCCGGTGCGCGGTGGATCCAGCAATACCTTGTCGTAGTTGCGCCGCAGCCAGTCACCATCCGGGTTTTCAAGGTACAAGTCTGCAACGGTGAATTCAACGTTGTCTAGACCGTTTTCACGAGCGTTGCCTCGCGCCCGGTCGACGAGACCTCGATCCCCTTCGACGCCTATCACGCTCTCAGCAGCGCGGGCGATGGGCAAGGTGAAATTGCCCACGCCGCAAAACAGATCGAGGACACGTTCGTGTGGTTCGGGATCCAGACAACTCACTGCAAGATCGACCAGCATGTTGTTGATGCCGTCGTTGACCTGCACGAAATCGGTCGGCCCGAATCTGATCCGCAAACCGTAGGCGGGCAGCGTATAGGACAGCATTTCGGGCAGCGTCGGAGACAGTGGGTGGATGGAATCCAGCCCCTGTGGCTGGAGATAGACCTGGGCATCGTGATCGACGGCAAAATGACGTAACTCGTCCAGATCCGCATCAGAGAAATCCTTGAGGTGGCGAAACACCAGGCTGAGCGCCTCCTGCCCCACCGCTACTTCGATCTGGGGAATTCTGTCGCGGCAACTCAGCCCGCCAACGAGGGAGTGCAGATCCGGCAGCAGATCAGATATTCTATGGTCCAGCACGCGGCACCGCTGAAGGGAGGTAATGTAACTCTTGTTTCGTTCCCGGAACCCGACAAGAGCGCCTCCCTTTTTTGGGACGAAACGTATGCCCAGGCGGGCCTTACGCCTGTAGTTCCAGACCGGCCCGGCGAGCGCATCCAGCCAAACTACCGGCTTGGTCTTGGCTATTTTTTGAAGATTTTCCGCGAGTTGCCGCTGCTTCCAACCAATTTGTGCATGTTCCGCAAGGTGCTGCAGCGAACAGCCACCGCAGACCCCAAAATACTCGCACGGTGGCTCAACTCTGTCGCGGGACCGGCGGAGTAATTCAACCGTCTTGCCCGTCTCATAGGAGCGCCTGCGGCGGCCCCGGCTGAAACGTACAAGTTCACCGGGGAGGGCATCTTCGATAAAATAAACTTTGCCATCGATTCTGGCGACACCGCGCCCGTCGTGGCTTAGTGATTCAATATCGGCTTCGAGAACCTGGTGCGTCAAACCGAGCTGCGTTCCCACGCTTGCAGGAAACGATCGAAATGTTCCTTATCCTGTTTTTCGAGTTCTTCCCGCACCATCTCGCATTCCTCACTGAGCTGCGCCTGCGTGACGGCGCCTCGCATGAATTCCCACCGCAAATACAACAGGTATGTGTTCAGCGAATCCGTCTCACAGTAATCCCGGATCTCCGCGAAGTGTCCCTGTTGATAAGCGTCCCAGACACGGGATCCGTCCATACCAAGTTTGCCGGGCAAGCCGCACAACATGGAGATTTGATCGAGCGGCGCGCTGGCCCTGGGTTGATATCCCGCCAGTACGTCCATGAGATCGGTATGCCGGTAGTGGAAGCGGTTGATATAGTTGTTCCATTTGAATTCTCTGTCACCCTCGCCCACCTCCCAATAGCGCGTGGCGTTAACGCCCAGAATGATTGAACGGTAGTTCAACACCGGCAGGTCGAATCCGCCCCCGTTCCATGACACCAGCACGGGCGAATAGCGTTCAATTCCATCGAAAAAACGCGTAATAGTCTCCTTCTCGTTCAGTTCTTTGTCGCCCAGAGACCACACCCGGAAGCCGGTATCGCTGCGAAGGGCGATGGATATTACGAGCACTCGATGCAAATGAAGCGGTAAGAACTCGGTGTCCCTGCTTTCCCGCTGCTTGGCAAACATGACTTGTGCAACCTCGCCGTCGTCGAGACCTTCCAGGCCATACAGCTTCCGGCCGCCACCGACGTCCGGAATGGTTTCGATATCAAATGCGAGGATGTTGGCCATGCCTATTTCGACTCATCTTGAGCAGGTAAAAGGTGTCGAACGATGAGTTGTGGTTTTCTCACACCCCGATACTCGTTGATGTCGAGCGTATAGACCATTCGCACGCCATTCTCCATTTTCTTGCTATCGACCATGCCATCGTGATTGAACGCGATTGCGTCAATGACAGTTGCGCTCCCTTTTTTGCGGACACGCAGCTTCAAATGACCATTCCCCACAGTTTTACTATCCAGCACGTTGAACTCATCGTCGAACATAGGCTCGGGAAAATGCTGTCCCCACGGCCCCGAACAGCGCAATAATCCGGCAAAATCCAACGTAAGTTCCTCGTCTCCGAGGCTTCCATCGCTATACACGATGCCATAGCCACCCTCATCGCTTGAATGGGACTCGACTGTCTGCGAGAACGCGTCGCTGAACCGTTTCAGGTCATTCTTCCTCAGAGAAAGCCCCGCCGCCGCCGCGTGACCCCCGAAACGCACGATAAGCCCAGGATGGTGCGTGCAAATATCGCTGAGGATGTCACGAATGTGCAGCCCGGTCACGGACCTCGCCGATCCCTTTAGCTCGTCGTCTCCGGCATCGGCAAAAGCGATCACCGGTTTACCCGTTCTATCCTTGATACGACTGGCGACGAGACCCACGATGCCCTGGTGCCAGCGTTCGTCGTACAGGCATAGGCCGTACCCGGCGACACCGGACAGATGCATAGCGTCGACTAATTCGATCGCCTGCTTTTTCATTTTGGATTCGATTTCCCGCCTTTCCTTGTTCAATCGATCGAGCTCTCCCGCCATGTCGGACGCCCGCATTGAATCGTCGGACAAGAGACATTCAATACCTAGGGACATGTCTTTCAGCCTGCCGGCGGCATTCAGTCTTGGAGCCACCGCGAAACCCAGGTCCGATGTGCTGATTTCTCCGATCCGCCCGCTGCAGAAACAAAGCAGCGCGGAAACACCGGGTCGACTCCTTCCCGAGTTGATCCGGTCCAAGCCCTTCGCTACCAGGATCCGATTATTCCTGTCGAGGGGCACCAGGTCGGCAACGGTGCCAATTGCAACCAGGTCCAGAAGTTCTCCCAGATTGGGTTGCGGTCTATCTTCACCGAACCACCCCCTATCTCGCAGCCTGCTCCTGAGCGCAACCATCAGATAGAAAATCACGCCAACTCCGGCAAGGGCGTTACTGCCAAACGGACTGCCGTTGAGGTTTGGGTTGACGATGGCATCCGCCCGGGGCAATCGATCACCAGGCAGGTGATGATCAGTGATGATCACGGACATCCCGTGGTCCTTGGCTACTTCCACCCCCTCGACATTCGCTATCCCATTATCGACGGTGATCAGCAGGTCAGGACGTTTTTTAGATGCATTCCTGACTATCTCGGCACTCAAGCCGTAGCCGTGCTCAAAGCGGTTGGGGACGAGATAGTCAACCTCGCTGGCACCCATGGCGGCAAGCGCGTTGAGGCCCACGACGGTGCTCGTGGCACCATCGGCATCGAAATCGCCGACAAACACGATCCGGGCATCCCGCTCCAGGCAGTCTTCTAGAATATCCAGTGCGTCTGCGATGCCGGGAAGATCTTCCGGAGACAGCAAATTTTCGAGGCGATAATCTATATCTTCATCAGATTTTACATGGCGTGCAGCGTAGATCTGTGAAAGCCGTGGGTGTATAGCAGTGCTGAGGAACGAACCCGGGGGACGTGGTCTGATCTCGATAGAGCGGTTCATTGGTTTTCCGTGTTGATCGGCATGTGCATAACGCTATATACCACACCTTTGGACTATAATCGTTGCACGAATCCAATCGGGCTGGCGGGCCGCGTGCGAAAAACAATTACCAATATTGTCAAGCTGCTGATCGTGGCGGGGTTGATCTTCTACGTACTCAGCAACATTCAGTGGCACGACAACGTCACCTACCTTGCCGCTGGCGGCGAGCCCGAACGGGTACTGATCGGTGAGATAGTCGGCGATTGGGACGATACGGTTGTTCGGTTTCTCCCGAACGGAGACTCCCAAACCCTTGAAATAGCCCAGGACAGCGACCGTGCCAAGGTTTCCCCCGGTCTGTTCACCTATTTCCGCAACCTCGATCCGCTGTATTTCGTCATCGGTGTTGTTTGCATAGTCCTGAGCGTAATTTTTTCGGCCGTCCGATGGTGGTGGCTGCTGGGGGCGAACAATCTCAATGTCACCCTGTTCGACAGCATCCGCTATACCTGGCTGGGTTTGTTTTTCAACAACGTCATTCCGGGCCAAACCGGGGGAGACCTGGTCAAGGCAATCTATATTGCACGACGCTGCAGCAGCGACCGGGTCCCGGCGGTGCTGTCCGTTTTTGTTGACAGAATCCTGGGCCTGACTTCGCTGGCCCTGCTGGCGGCAATTGTTGTGCTGTTCTACACGGATCGGTTCATGGAGCTTGCCATCGCGATCTGGTCGCTCCTGCTGGCCGGGAGCCTGGGGCTTTCGCTGCTGTTCAGCCGCCGCTTGAGGTCCGGGATAGGCCTGAAACACCTGGCACGAAAATTACCTGTGAAGATCCAGAGCCTGCTCAAGGAAATCGACGAAGCGATATATCATTACCGCAGCCACAAAGCGGGCATCGGCTTGTGGCTGGCACTTGGTATCGTCAACCACATCGTGTCGGTGTCGGGGGTAGTGATGTACGGGATGGCCATTGGTGTTGGGGTGCCGCCTCACGAATACTTCGTTCTGGTGCCCATTATCATTATCGTTTCGGCGATACCCATCGCACCCAACGGCTGGGGCATAGGAGAAGCTCTCTACGCCAAGTTGTTCGGAGATTACGGCGCCGTCTATCTCACGGACACACCTAACGCCGGTCTGGTGATGAGCACACGCGCCATCGCCCTCTCCATACTTTATCGGATTGTGTTCACCGCACTCTCCCTGGTCGGTGGACTGGTCCTTCTTTTCGAGAAACACCGTATAGGAAAAAAAGAAATAGAGGAGATTTCACATTCGGCATAGCACCGAAAGTCAATAGGGTGCTATCTCTGCAGGGTCATTCTTATCGTGACCTTATTGTCCTTGGCGCGATTGATTGTCGCGGATTCGACCTCGATTCCGCTCGTGCGGAGGGCTTCGAGCCAGACCACCCACCGGTCGAAATCTGCTTCGGTCAACCAGATCTTCACCTGCTCCCCCTCTCCCGGGGCCATTCGACGAATATAAGAGTCCATTTTTGAACTCTTGGCGCTTTGCTCAACAAGAGTCAATAGTGGTTTGTCGTCCGCTTTTTTCTTCTCGCCCGCTTTTTTTACCAGTGGCTCAATGGTTCGAGCCTGTTGCTGCATCCATGCTAGGTTTTCGCGCTTGATCGGTACCTGGGTTCTCAATCGGTCGAGTTCTTCCTGCCAGGGTTGCCATACGAATGAGTAAAGGACGATCAATACGGCGGCGACGACTCCGAACAGAAACACCGCACGCTCCCGCGGTGACAGGCTCTGCAATCTGTTTCCAAACGGTGTCATGGGTCAGCCCGAAAATGCTGCGCGCTTAGGCAGCTTGAATTCATGGTCGAGATACATTTCCAGACAATGAACATATCGGATCAAGCCCGCTGCAGTTTGAACCGGGCACTGACTTTATTGTCCCTGGAACCCGAAGAAATGAGCTCCACACGCACATCCCTGTTCTCCGAAAACTTTGCCTTGAGCCTGTCGAGCCCGGCAAAGTCTTTAGTGGTGCAGGTCACCAGAAGAAAATCATCCCTGAAGGTGATTTCGTCCAGCGTCGCACCCGCGCCGGGTATTGCTGCAGCCAGCGACGACAACATCGTTTGAAACGCCCCGGCATCTATCGCACCCGTTCGAAGCTGCTTTAGGCCCTGCTCCATTTGCAATCTTGGATTGACGATCCTTCTGACGTCCGGAAATGCCTCGTGAAACACTTTCACTATTTCCTGCTCGAGAATTTCATTTTGGCGATAAAGGGCGTAGTTTTCGTATAGATCAACTCCGATCCTGGCCAGTAAACCGATGCCGAACAAGATCACGGCTACCTTCAGCAGCGTTGAAGACGCCCCTGACCGGTGGGCCGGGCTCGTGGGGCCCATCACATTGATACGTTCAGGCGCCGTTTTCCCATGCCGCAACCAATCGGGAAAATCCGCCCCGATTTGCCACTCGCTGACCGAGGTGCCCCCCCACTCGATCAACTGCTGAGCGACCTTGAAATCATTGACCGCGACGGCCGCGTCGAGATCCGCTAGCGACTGCCACCAGTATTCCAACGTATTTTCATCCAGTATCATGCCGCCAAATTCGCCGATACGGAGAGCGTATTTGCCGTTGGGCATTTTGGCCAGTGTCTGACGAGCCTGTTGATGCAGCGGGACCATAAAATATTCCGGCACCACCGCGTCCATGGAAAGTGGAATCTCGTCCAGCTTTTTCTGTAATTCTTCGATATAAGCCTGTTCCACTACCGCAATAGTGGCGTGCTTCCCAGGATCGAACTCGAGCAGGGTGAATGCGAGTTCATCCACATTCGTAGCGAGCCTCTCTTCCAGTACGTACGGTGCGCTGACCAGGGCTTTTCCCCGGCTTCTGGCAGGCATCTGGACTTCGTGCACGGTAACCAGTTCGCCGGCAACCACGACGACCGCCTGCGTGGTCCTGGCGAGGACTGGAATCTCGCTGAGGGTGTCGCAGACCCCATCCTCCACCACGCTTCCGCGCCGATCCACCAGCGCCCACGCGTGAGGGGGGTCGGCGTGAAAATACAGTATCATGAATAACCGCGCCGTCTTTGCACTACTTTGACCTGCTGTGTAGTCAGATCTTTCGCGAGTACCGAATATATGGCACCGGTCAGCCTGCCGTATCGCGCCCTTCCCTGGACCTCAAAAAACAGGCTGGATACCGTTACCAACGGGGCGACTTCCTGCGCGCGCCCGGCGAGTTCGGTCATCACCAGAAAGTCATCTATGTTTTCGTATCCCGTTTCACCGCGTCCCGCCACCAGCACCTCCGCCGCGGATTCGCTCAGTATCTCCTTGGTCAACGCCCGCAGCACCGGATTTGCCGCGGTGTTGATATTGATTTTCATTTCGCTCGCCGGCAGCGCTGATACATAGGGTGCCAACAGCGTGATCGATTTTTCATCGAAGCCTTCCACCCAGATCAATTCACCCACGCTGCCCAGCATACGGTTCGCGGATCTATAGGACGGGTTCTTTAGAAGATATTCCGGATCTTCCGCGCTTCGGGCGCCGCTTACGTTCTGGTCTTCATCGATCCAGTCGACCACGGCGTCGGCAAGTGATTCATCAAGTTCTAGCACGCGCAGCAGACTCTGAAAAACCGCATACCAGGCATCGTTTTTTTTCTTCAGATTGTTCAGGTTGAACTTGCCCTGCATGTCGACGACGATCGCCTGCATGCTTCCGTCATTGACCTTCGTCTCCGGTAACAGGTTGTTCCAGACCTCGTTGAGGTGATCCGTTTTGTTCGTTTTCAGATCCCTTTCCAGCACCTTCACCGCCCACTGTTCGTTACCGACCATCATCTGATAGAGCTGTTCGTAATCCCGGTGATTTGAGATTCGGCGCACCGCCAGATACTCGTCTTCGATGAGATACACCACCAGTGAGGTCATCAGCGTCAGTATCAGCAGAACGGTAAGCAGCGCAACGCCTGTCTGCACTTGAAGACATGGTGGCAGTAAGCTGCGCTTCATCAACTGCTGCCCGCCACGGCAAACACCCTTCTGTACACCTTGCCGCTGTCCATGGTCAGCAGGAATTCGATACCGGCGGGCAGCGACGAAGCGATATCCCACTCGTCTATCGTCTCCAGTTCACCGTCTTCCGAGAATGTGTAATACCGGACTTCCGCGATCGCAACGCCGGTGAGGACGGTCCGTATGTATTCCTTGCTGTCCTCGTCCCTGTCCAGCACGTCCCACCTAACCCGCTGAAGATCACCATCCTGTAAACGCCACCCGACACGCTGCGATCGCGACGTAAGTCCGATGCGGGGATCTGGGTGGCTGGTCGTCAGCCTGAAAAATTCGCTCTCCGCCAGCGCAAGGCTTTCGCCGCTCAGCAGCATTGCCTCTTCGTCCCCGTAGCTGTCCCTGACCGGGCGGTTGATCATAAAGCGTGCATCCCGTCCGATTAGAGTCATCGTCATCTGAAGCGCAGCCAGTTCCTCGTGCCTTGATTCGATCGTATCCCTGGTGTCGATAAACTGAACCAGACTCGAGTAGCTGATGACCGCGATGATGGCGAATATGCCGATGGCAACCACCATTTCAAGCAGCGTGAATCCCCCGCACAGGTTCGACCTTTCGGAATGCCTCGTCTCTTCAGGCACTTTAAGATTTACGGATGATTCAGCGGGCGGAGGCATTTCAATCATCACCATCTTGCTGGTTTTGCTGGTCATTTTCATTCACCCCGTCCTGGGCCGCCTGTTCATTGGTTTCGGCCTGGTCACCAATTTCGTTCGAACCGCCCTCCCGATCCTGCCCACCGAGTTCGTCGGCCCAGGCCAAAGGGAGTTCACTCGGAGGCGAGTATTTCGATAAGTAGCCGAACAATTTCGCGCTGAAATCAAGGTGCTCCTTATCTTTGTATACCGAAATGTCGACCCGCATCAGATCAGGATCGCTCGTGGTGCTGATCGTCTCTCTGTAATACCAATCCTCTCCTCCGAGCTTTTCGGAGAGATCTCGGGTCGAGGCACCGGGCCAGGTCCTGCCCAGACGTAATTCAGCCACCCGGTTACTCGCTATCCAGGATCCAAGGATCCGGTCTTCCGAGGTCTGCACCACATCCACCGCACTGCCTGCGGCCTTGACCACCGCGGTAATGCCGACCACGGTAATAGTCAGAGCCGCAAGGATCTCCAGCAGCGTAAACCCCTGGTTACGATTCATCACGCGCCACCTGCTCGACGATCACATTGAGTGCGTCGTCCAGCTTGACCACATGCAGGTAATCGTCTCCGGCCAGCACCAGCTGGAACGGCGAAACGTCGCCGAGACCCTGAACGATCAACAGTCCGGGCCCGTCCTCGCCAACACCCTGCAGCGCGTCGAATTTTATGGACAGATATTCCGGGAACAGCCGTTTCCTCAACAAATCGTCATGACTCACAGGTGTCCATTGCTCGCCGGCTTCCATGAACCGATACGACTTATTGTGCTCGTCGACTTCGACTGCGTAGACCTTGCCCGTAAGTATGCTTTCCTCTCGAATATGTTCAATGAGTTTTGCGAACCTAAATGCCTCGTTGCGAGCAATCTGATCCCGGTCCCTGTCCAGGTTGACGCTGACGAGTGTTACGGTTAGAGCGATGAGAACCACGACCACCATGATTTCCAGCAGGGTAAACCCGGCCTGGTGCGAGTTCACCACTTTGCCCTGATATGAGCGTCCCATTGCGGCCAAGCCCGGCTCCAATCGTTACCGGAAACCGGTTCGGCCCGGCCCGGTACACCGGCTGGTACTATCTTCGTTCATCCAGATTCCAGTTTCCGATTTCCGCGCTGGTTCCGTCTCCGCCGGTGCGTCCGTCGGCACCGAATGACCAAATATCGAACTCCATTTTTTCACCGGGGCTAAGGTATTGATACGGATTGCCCCATGGGTCCGCGGGCAGTCGTTCGATATAGCCGCCTTTTTTCCAGTATTTTGCGGGAGGATCGCCAGCGGGCGGCTTGGTCAGGGACTCCAGCCCCTGTTCGGTGCTCGGGTAGTTGAAGTTGTCCAGTTTGTATAATTTCAATGCGGACGACAATGCCTGAATATCGACCTTGGCTTTCGCGATCATGGCCTGGTCCTGTCGGCCGAGCACCCGCGGCAGCACCAGGGTCGCGAGCAAACCGATGATTACCACAACCACCATAATTTCGATAAGCGTAAAACCACGTTGTCTCATCAAATCACCTCAACCTATCAATTGATTCAAATCGAATATTGGAAGCAGAATTGCCAGCACGATTACCAGGACCACGCCACCCATAATCAATATCATAGCGGGTTCGAACAGGCCGACCAGTACCGCAATCCGGGATTCCAGTTCCTTCTCCATCGCGTTGGCGGCCTTGTCCAGCATCTCCCCAAGGCGGCCGCTCCTTTCACCGCTGGCGACCATCTGAACGAGCAGCGGGGGAAAATTTCCACTGCGCGCGAGTGCCCGGTTGATGCTCACGCCTTCCGCCACCTCCGACGCCGCTTCATTCAGGTTATTGCGAAGTACAAGATTTGAAATCACACCTTCACTCGATCGCATTGCGGACAACAGCGGCACCCCGCTGCCGGCCATGATCGCCAGGGTGCGCGACATGCGCGCCGTGTTGACTCCCCGTGACAGCCGGCGAATTCCGGGCAACTTGAGGAAAGTCCCGTGCAGCGCAAACCTGATCCGCTCATTTTTGAGTGCCACAAACACCACTAAAATGGTTAACAAAACTAAGCCTATCAGCCACCCGCCATATTTCAGCAATAGCTGACTTACCGTTATCAGCATTTCAGTCAGTAAAGGCAGGTCCTGGCCGGTGTCCTCGAAGACCTTGACGACCTGTGGCACGACATAGGTCAGCAACCCGGTCACTATGAGCACCGCCACAACGGTCAGTATTATGGGGTAAATCAGCGCGATCCCTATTCGCTGCTGGATCCCCTGACGAGCTTCGATGTAATCCGCCAGTCGCTCCAGGACCTCGTCCAGATTACCGCTCTGTTCGCCCGCCGCCACGGAGGCCATGTAAATCTCAGGAAACGACCGTGGATACCGGGAGACGGCGTCGGCCAGGGAATGGCCTTCCGTGACCTGCGACCGAATCCCGCTCATCACCGATTTGACCTGATGTCCCTCGGCTTGCTGAATTAGAGCCGAGAGTGATTCTTCCACGGTAAGTCCGGCGCCGAGCAGCGTTGCAAATTGCCGTGTAATCACGGCCAGCTCGCCGATCTTGATCCGGGTGCGGCGTACCGGGCCGGACCCGTCTGTCCGCGCCGACCGCCTGCTGCTCGCCACCTCCTCCGAGATTGGGACGACATTCATCGGAGTCAATCCCTGTTCGCGCAGTTTCTGGCGGATTTGACGTGCGGAATCGCCGGACGAAACGCCTTTTTTCGTCCGGCCGCGTAAGTCTAGTGCCTTGTATTCATATGCGCCCATTGTTTCAAGGCTTACCGGGACAGGACACTAGCTGTCAATAGATACCCGCAATACTTCGTCAACGTTGGTTTCCCCGGCCAGCACCTTGTCAAAGCCGCTTTGAGAGATACCCTTGACCGTTCGGCGAACATAGTCAAGCATTTCTTCTTCACTCGCCTGTTCGTGAATCATCGTACGCAGGTGATCGTCGACCGGTATGAGTTCATAGATTCCCGTGCGGCCCCTGAAACCCGTATTCTCACAAACCGCACAGCCGACGGACCGATAGATCTCGACGTCGTCGTTTTCGGTCAGACCCAGCAACTGCCGCTCCCGGTCACCGGGAGAATAGGGTTGCGCACACGATGCGCACAACTTTCGAACCAGCCGCTGTGACAGCACGCCGAGAATGCTGGAGGAGATCAGAAATGACTCCATGCCCATATCCAGGAGCCGTGTAACCGCACCAATGGCCGTGTTCGTGTGCAAAGTGGACAGCACGAGGTGGCCCGTCAAGCTTGACTGTACCGCAATCTGCGCGGTTTCCAAATCACGAATTTCGCCAACCAGAACGACATCCGGATCCTGTCGCAATATGGACCGCAACCCGCTTGCAAAAGTCAGGCCGATCTTGGTGTTCACCTGGGTCTGACCAACGCTGTCGAGATCGTATTCTACAGGGTCCTCGACGGTTAGAATATTGAGGCTTTGTCGATCGAGCCGGGTCAATCCGGCATACAGTGTGGTGGTTTTACCCGACCCCGTTGGTCCGGTTACGAGTAGAATTCCGTGGGGCTTGTGAATCATGGCATCGAATTGCGCCCGCAGCTCACGTTCCATCCCCAGCTGCTCGATGTCGAGCCTGGCCGCGGTCTTGTCCAACAGCCTCAGTACGATCCGCTCGCCGTGCCGTGTGGGCAGCGTCGAAACGCGGACATCGACGGGATGATCGCCCACCCTGAGCGATATGCGTCCATCCTGGGGCAGTCGCTTTTCAGCAATATCAAGACTGGCCATTACCTTGACCCGAGCCGCCAGCGCCCCGTGCAAGGCGCGCTGCGGCTCCACTACGTCCCGCAGAACCCCATCCACCCGAAAGCGAACCACGGACCTCTCCTCGAATGCTTCGAGGTGTATATCCGATGCGCCTTCCCGAATTGCCTGCGTGAGCAGTGCATTGATAAGGCGGATGATTGGTGCTTCGTCGCCGGTTTCGAGCAAATCGGTGGATTCCGGCAGTTCATGAGCCAGTCGCTCCAGGTTGAACTCGTCCCCCAGGTCATCGACCATCTGGGTTGCCTCTGACTGGCCCTTGTCGTAAGCCTGTCGCAGCATCCGCTCGAAAGTGGGCTGATCCGTCTGATGGAACAGCAAGGGTCCTTTCAGTTTGCGCCGCAGCTCGTTGATAACGCCCAGATTCGGCCGATCCGAACAAAGCACGTGGTTCCTGTCTATTTCCGGAGACTCATCCCGGAACAACGCGAGAACGCTGTAGTTCTTGGCATACAGGTAGGGCAGGCTGTTGACATAATTCGGATCGACCCGTTCGAGCCATGGCTCCTGGTGACTGTCGAACAGCTCATGTGATGGCGTTGACATAGCTTTACTTATCCGTCTGCTGATCAAGAGCCGGAAGCAGCGGTGGCTCACCACCCTTGATCATTCGCTTGGTGTTTTCCTGGCTCCCGATCTGCTTGTCTCTAATGAAGTCGTACTTCTCCTGTGTTGGACCCATCAGGTCCTCGGTGGTTCGCACGATCTTCGGCTGCAGAAAGATCATCAAATTGGTTTTAATCGCAGATTTGGACTTGCGCCTGAACAACGCTCCGATCAAGGGAATTTTGCCGAGGATGGGCACCCATTCAACCGTCCCTACAACGTCGTCCCGGATCAGCCCTCCAAGCACGATGATCTGTCCGTCGTCCACCTCCACGGTGGTCTGAATCGAGCGTTTATCGGTGACGATATCCGACGCGAGCTGGAGACTGATATCGCTCACGTTGGAGATTTCATGCTCGATTTCCAGCCGCACCGTATTGCCGGCATTGATCTGGGGCGTGATCTTCAGGGTGATGCCCACATCCTTGCGCTCGATGGTCTGGAACGGATTGACCCTGTTGATCGCGGTATCCTCGCCGACGTCCACCGTTGTCGTGGTTCCGACATTGGTGGTGAATGCGCCGGTGATGAAGGGAACTTCCCGCGCTACGATGATTTCCGCCGGCTGATTCTCAAGCGTCACCAGATTGGGGGTGGAAAGGATATTGGTGTCGGTGTCGCTGCGCAGAGCGCGCAGTACAATGGACAGATCCGGTACGATGTTGCCGGTGATACCGATGATCAGGTCGTTGAGGTAACCCAGCGTCAGCCCGCCCTCTTGTTCTGTGAATTGGGTGCTCGCGCTGGCCTGGCCGCCGGTGGTCCCGGTGTCGTTGAACTGCCATTCGATGCCGAGATCCGCGGCCTTGTTGGTGGATACCTCGGCGATGATGGTCTCCACATAGACCTGCTCCCTGCGCACATCGAGTTTTTCCACCACCCGTTGGATGGTTCTAAAATCATCATTGGAGGCGTGAATGACCAGCGCATTGGTCGCTTCGTCCGCCTGCACCACCTGCGCCTGGGTTGTCTGATTTTCTCCGCCGACCGCGCGGCTTCTCGCCTGGCTCACGTTGTTCAGGAGTTCAACCATCTCGGTGGCCTTGGCGTGTTCGAGATAGAGGACGTGCACGTCGCCTTCGATGGGTCGCTCGATGTCCAGCTGGTCTATTACGGCCTGCAACAGGCGAAACTCGGCGTCCGGTGCGTTGATGATCAGCGCGTTGAGCGCATCGTCCCCCTGTACGGACAGTTTGCTCTGATTGCTCGGGCCGTCCCCTCCTCCTCCATCCTGCAGCGCGCCCGCCAGATTGGCCAACACACCGGCCAACACGCTTGACTGTGCGAATTTGAGGTAAACCACGTGAACGCTGGAACGCCGGTCGGGTACATCGATGCGCTCGATGATGTCTATCAACCTGCGAATATTCGACGCGGTGTCGGTCAACACCAGGGTATTGGTCGGTGCGTGGGCTGCGAAATGGCTGGTGGGCGGAAGCAGCGGCCGCAAAATCGGCAGCAGCTCCTGAACCGATGCATATTTGAGTCTGAGAACCTGCGTGAGTTGCTGATCGGTCGCTTCAACGGGCTCGGTATATTCCGTGGGTGTTGGACTTTGTTTGACGATATTGGTCGGTATGATCTTGATCACGTCGCCGGAGGGTATCGACGCAAAGTTGTGCACCTCCAGAACAGACAGGAATACGCTATAGATCTCGTCGGCATTCAAAGGCCCTCCGGAAACCAGCGTCACCTTGCCCTTTACCCGCGGGTCGACGATAAAGTTTTTACCCGTCACCTCCGACACGGTGTTTATCAACGCCCGGATGTCGACGGACTGGAAGTTCAGCGTAATCTGTTCGCCACGCCCGGTGGCCTGGGTCTGGTCCGAGGTATCGGAGGTCTGGGCGTGCAGTTCCGCAGTGGGCAGGAGCAGCCCGGTAATGAATACGGTCAGCGCCAGCGACATTGCAATGGCGTGGCGGCAGGTCAAGCTGCTTTACCCCCGTTCCGATCGAGATACCATTCGTACAACCGCCTCAATCCTTCCCGCAGCGGGGTCCGTGCCTGCCAGCCCGCGGCATTGATGCGCGATGAATCAAGAAGTTTGCGTGGCGTGCCGTCCGGCATACGGCTATCGAATTCGATCTGGCCCCGAAATCCGACGGTCTGTGCAACCAGTTCCGCAAGCTCCCGGATAGTCACCTCCTCCCCGGATCCCACGTTGACCATGCTGTATCCGATGTTTCGCCGCATGCAGAAGAGACAAGCTTCCGCCAGGTCATCCGACAGCAGGAATTCACGTCGGGGCATACCGGTTCCCCAAACCTTGACGACCTTCTCACTCGAATCACGGGCGTCGGAGAGCTTGCGAATCAACGCGGCCAGGACATGCGACGAATCCGGATCGAAATTGTCATTGGGGCCGTAAAGGTTCGTGGGCATCAGTGTTAGATAGCCGGTACCGTACTGCTTGTTGTACGCCTCCACCATCTTCAGCCCGGCAATCTTGGCAATTGCATAGGATTCATTCGTTGCTTCGAGCGGCCCCGTTAGCAGGTATTCCTCCTTGATCGGTTGCGGGCAGTCCCGCGGGTAAATACACGAGCTGCCCAGAAACATCAATCCTTTGACGCCGTTCTGGTAGGCGCTGTGGATGACGTTGGTCTGGATAGCGAGATTCTGGTATACGAACTCCGCTCCCCGAGTATTGTTGGCATGGATCCCACCGACCCGGGCCGCCGCAAGTATTACATAGTCGACTCCATGATGGTTGAACCATGCTTCGACCTGTTGCTGCCGTGTCAGATCGCATTCGCTCCGCTTCGCGGTCAGGATGTTGTGGAATCCCTCTTTCTTCAGCAGGCGCACGATCGCGGACCCAACCATGCCCCTGTGGCCGGCAACAAATATCGCGGCATTCGGGTTCATAAAGCTTCCCCAGGATCAACCATCTAGGTGTTCCATGACTATCTTTCTAACAGCATCCTGTTGCGCGGGTACGGTTACCGGTTTTGCACTCAATTCGATGGCGGTATCCGGATCCTTCAATCCATGCCCCGTCACCGTACAGACGATTATACTCCCCTCCTCGATCTTTCCCTGTTCAAGATCTCCGATCAGGCCCGCAATGGAAGCTGCGGAGGCCGGTTCACAAAAAACGCCTTCTTGCTCGGCAAGCAGTTTTTGCGTCCGTAGAATCTGTTCGTCCGTGACGCTGGAAAACCATCCGCCCGATTCCCGGCTCGCGGTCCAGGCGAACTCCCAGGATTGCGGGCGCCCAATCCTTATCGCCGTCGCCACCGTTTCCGGATGATCGACAAACTGGTTGGCGATGAATGGTGCGGCACCGGCTGCCTGGTAACCCACCAGCGTCGGTCTGTGTTGTATGGTCCGTTGCCTGGTGAGGCTGCAATGGCCGTCGCAGAAACCACACGCCGCGGTCGTTTCATCCCCGGCGTTCCGGGCACACTCGGTATAACCTATCCAGTGTGCCGTAATGTTTCCCGCATTACCCACGGGCAGGCAGTGGTAATCCGGCGCCCTGCCCAGCTCCTCCACGATTTCGAAAGCGATCGTTTTCTGGCCCTGCAATCGATATGGATTCACTGAATTCACCAGAGTCACCGGGGCGTTTTCGGCGAGTGACTTGACCAGCGCCATGCCGTGATCGAAGTTTCCCTGAATCTGGATGACTTTGGCGCCGTGCATCATGGCCTGCGCCAGCTTGCCGAGTGCTATATTCCCTTCGGGTATGAGCACTAATGCCTTTAGTCCACCTCGCGCGGCATATGCCGCCGCGGAAGCGGAGGTATTCCCCGTAGACGCGCAAATGACCGCGCGGCTGCCTTGCTCAACGGCCTTGGTGACCGCCACGGTCATACCGCGATCCTTGAAGGATCCGGTGGGATTTACTCCCTCGAACTTGACATAGATCTCGACATCCACGGCGAGCAAGCGGGAAACATTTTGCAGTTTGATCAGCGGGGTAGCACCTTCGCCCAGACTCACGGCGTGAACGTCCGCGCTTAGCGGCAAACGGTCCCGATACTTGTCTATCAGCCCGGTGTAACGCACGCCATGGTTTTGGTTTGGTGTCATCCTATGTCGCCGAATAGCTCAGGTGTTCGACGCGTATCCGTTTCACCGCATCCATAATCGAAGGGAGTTCCTCGAGTTGGACAAGAGCCTGCATCATCCGCTGCTCTTTCGTTTCCTGCGTCAGGATAATGACCTGGGCGGTGTTTTTCTCGACCGGTTCTCTCTGCAGGATCGCTTCGATGCTGATATCCAGTTCACCAAATATGCGCGTCACGTCAGCAAGCACTCCCGGGCGGTCCAGTGCTTCCATACTCAAAAAATAGGCAGTTTCGAAGTCACCGGGCGACACCACCGGGATATCGGAAATGGCATTGGCCTGAAATGCCAGGTGGGGAACGCGGTTGTTGGGATCCGTCGTCAGTGCCCTCACAACATCCACGATATCAGCGACCACGGAGGATGCCGTCGGTTCGGCGCCCGCGCCGGCGCCATAGTGCAGCGTCGGTCCGACGGCGTCGCCGTTGACAAGCACCGCGTTCATTACGCCTTCTACGCTGGCTATCAGTCTACGCTCCGGAATCAGCGTGGGGTGCACGCGCAGCTCCACCCCGGTGGTGGTTCTTTTCGCAATACCCAGGTGCTTTATTCTGTACCCAAGCTCTTCGGCAAATCGGATGTCTTCGGTGGATATGTTGCGAATCCCCTCCGTATAAACCTTGTCAAATTGTAGCGGGATCCCAAACGCAATGGCCGCAAGTATCGTGAGTTTGTGCGCCGCATCGATTCCTTCGATATCGAATGTGGTATCTTCCTCCGCATAGCCCAGGTTTTGCGCTTGTCGCAACGCCTGATCGAAGCTGTCTCCGTGATCACGCATGTTGCTCAGAATGTAATTGCCGGTGCCGTTGATGATCCCTGCCAGAGATTCGATACGGTTGCCGGCAAGCCCCTCGCGTATGGTTTTGATGATAGAAATGCCGCCGGCAACCGCCGCCTCGAATGCCACCACGACTCCATGCTGCTGTGCACAATCAAAAATTTCGTTGCCGTGTATGGCAATCAGGGCCTTGTTTGCCGTAACGACGTGCTTTCGATTCCTGATCGCCGCCATCACCAGTTCCTTGGCAGGAGATTCGCCGCCTATCAACTCCACGATCACATCGATGTCGGGGTTCTCCACCACCGATGCCGCGTCCGCAGTCAGGTTCAACTGGCTGGTATCACAGTCCCTGCGCCGAGTCAGATTGCGTGCACAAGCCGCTGCAATAGATATCTGTCTCCCCGCCCTTCGAGCGATCTCGTCCGCATTTCGGGTCAATACGTTCACCGTGCCGCATCCGACCGTCCCAAGACCCAGTATCCCGATATGCGCCGGGCCCAAATTGCTTCTGTTGCTTTTGTTCATCGCGCCGAGCCGTTTCTTTGCAGGCGTGACGGTATGCCTGTTTCCCAACACCTGATACGTTTGCGCTGACAGGAACATGATCTGGGTTGGGTTGTGACTGGAGGGCGCATTTACAATCAGAAGTTATCGGATAGCGTGTTTGGTTCTAAGTTTTATTTGATTAAAGTCGTCTAGCCGGGTAGAGTTTTTTCTGAAAAAATATTCGGAACTATTTGTATTTAAAAGAATCTTAGCCCCTGGTCAGGCCCGAAACAAGTCACACATTGCGAGAAACTACGCCGTTGAAACTGCACCTGAACAAAGCTGATGAGGTCCTGCTGATCAGAGGCTATCTCGAGGACCAGATAACGATTGGAAACGACACCTATCGATCCAGCCTCATCATCAGCCCGAGGGAGCTAATCGATGACTGGCACCCCCGGACTCTCACCGACCTCTCGCAGGAAGATTTCGAATTGATGCTGCGAATGAACCCCGAGGTGGTTCTTCTGGGTACCGGCGGACGCATCATATTTCCAAGCGGATCGATTACCCTGCCGCTGATACAACGTTCGGTGGGGCTCGAGGTCATGGATACTGCCGCGGCATGCAGAACCTACAATATTCTGGCAAACGAGGGCAGAAACGTGGTCGCGTGCCTGATAATTGAGGCCAGTGAGTCATCTGCCCAAATCGTCTGAGAGTGCCCGCCGGTCTTTTATTAACCGGTGTTTTAGAAAGCCAATCCGCCTATCGGCAGGTCAGTTTATCAGCAGGCTGTCCAGGGAATATCCCCTGTGCTCCAGTAGTTTCCTGAGCTTTGCGAGCGCTTCTACCTGTATCTGCCGCACTCGTTCCCGGGTCACACCGACGTCAACGCCAACCTGTTCCAGCGTCGAAACGTCCCTGCCGGCCAGCCCAAAACGCCGTTCAACCACTTCCCGCTGCTTTTCAGGCAGGCACTCGAGCCATTCCTCAATGTGTCGGTTGACTTTTTCGTTCTGGAGAATATCGGCGGGATCCGCGGCTTTGCCGTCCGGTATTGCCTCAAGGAGCGTCCTGTCCGGATCAGAATCGATCGGCGCGTCCACCGAGGAGATCCTTTCATCCAGGCCCAGCATGCGCTTTACATCGTGTAGCGGGGCATCGACTTTATCCGCGATCTCTTCCGCCGTCGGTTCGTGATCGAGCTGCTGCGAGAGCACCTTCGCAGCGCGGTGGTAGACGTTGATTTCTTTGAGAATATGGACGGGCAGTCGAATGGTCCGGGTTTGGTTCATGATCGCCCTTTCGATGGTCTGTCGTATCCACCAGGTCGCGTAGGTGGAAAATCTGAAACCACGTTCCGGGTCGAATTTTTCCACCGCCCGGATCAGACCCAGATTGCCTTCCTCGATCAGATCCAGAAACGCCAATCCCCGATTGATATACCTGCGCGCGATTTTTACGACCAGGCGCAGGTTGCTCTCGATCATTCGACGCCGCGCGCTGTCGTCGCCCTTGACGCAGAGCCTACCGTAGTAGACTTCCTCTTCAGCGGTCAAAAGTGGATAAAAACCAATCTCACGCAAATATATTTGCGTTGCGTCGGCCTGTGCTGCTTTTGACCGACCGTCCGAAATTCCCTTCCCGCGCGACTTTACTGTTTGCTCTTGCATTTCAGACACCCCCTGCAATTTTAGTGTCGATCAAGGCCGAGCAGGCAAGTACTTTAGTGGATCAACCGGTTTCCCCCGTCGGCGAATTTCAAAATGCAGCTTCACGCGGTCGGTTCCGGTGTCACCCATCAGGGCAATTTGTTGCCCTGTGCTTACGCTTTGCCCGTCCTCCACCAACAACTTACTGTTGTGCGCATAGGCACTTAGAAAAACATCATCATGTTTTACTATAATAAGCCTACCATAGCCTCGAAGTCCACTCCCCGCGTATACCACTTTGCCTGCGGCCGCGGCACGCACTCCATGGCCGCTGGATCCGCCAATATCGACACCTTTATTGCTCCCACTCGCCGAATATCCTTTTAAAATCGGGCCTTTGACGGGCCATACCCAACTGTTCGCGCCTCCGGTAAACGGCTTGTCTGCGACCGCGGAAACCTCTTCTGTAACATTTGTTTTCAATTTGTTGGAGGGTTTGGGCTTTGCGGGGGAGACGTTTTTGCTCGAATTCCGCCGTGACGGGATCAACGTCAGTCTTTGGCCCGGCCTGATGATATAGGGCGGATCGATGTCATTCCATCGTGCCAGTGCCTGGTAGTCCGCCCCGGCATCCCAGGCAATACTGAATAGCGTATCGCCAGATTGCACGACGTGAGATTTTTTGTTTTCCGCATTGCGCCGGTAGCTGGTGTTCGGCAAATCCGTCTTGCTAACCGACGATCGGTCGGTGACGGGCACTCGGGGATTGCCGGCGCAGCCGACCGCAAGTGCGCCGAGTGCCAACGCGCAGACGAATCGTGTGATCACTTGAGGACGCTCCAGACCACCAGCACCGCCACGATCAGGGCAACGGTCAGCCACCCGATCACGTCGATCCTTCGCTTCAAAAATTCCGCAAATCTCTCTCCACCCCAGTAGATCAAACCGGCTACCAGAAAAAACCTGGCGCCGCGTCCGATGGCGGACGCCAGGAGGAACGGCAGCAGCGCCAGTGATAATACACCCGATGTCACCGTAAAGAGCTTGTAAGGGATCGGGGAGAAACCGGCAATAAACACCACCCATACCCCGTACTCGTCAAACCAGCCTTTTGCGGTGTCGAATTTTTCCTGGGCGTTGTACAACTCGATCAAAGGCTGCCCCAGTTCGTCGAATAGAAAATACCCGATGAAGTAACCCAATACTCCCCCGAGTACCGACGTAATCGTGGTGAGCGAAGCAAAATACCATGCCTTGCCTGGCTTGCTGAGTGACATCGGCGCCAGCATGACGTCCGGTGGGATCGGGAAAAACGACGATTCGGCAAAACTGAGCATTCCCAGATACCAGGGCGCATGGCGATGTGCCGCCCAACTCAGAACTTTCTCGTACAGTGGAGAAAAAAGCTTCACATCCAGATAACCTGCTGTTGTCAGGTGGTTCCCGCCACCAGGGGTACGAAGTGGACCGAATCCATTTCTTTTTTCTTGAACCCTTCCGGTGTCCTTATGATTTTGAACAGCTTCTGCTCGCCGCTCTCCCCGACCGGCAGGATGATACGGCCACCGATTGCCAATTGATCCAGGAGCTTCTGTGGAATCTGCCTGGGTGCGGCCGCTGCCAGTATTGCGTCATACGGGGCATTTTCCAACCAGCCCTCGAAGCCGTCGCCATAGCGGAATCTGACGTTTCGCAACCCGAAATCGAACGTGCGCCTGCGTGAAAGGCGGTGTAGTTCCAGTATGCGCTCCACCGAATACACCTGCTCGACCAGGCAGGCCAGAATCGCGGTTTGGTAGCCACACCCGGTCCCGATCTCGAGCACCCGTTCGGGCACCCCTTCTTCCAGCATCGCCTGCGTCATCAATGCGACCACATAGGGCTGTGAGATAGTTTGACCGTACCCTATCGGCAAAGCGATGTCTTCATATGCTCGGCTCGCCAGTGCCTCGTCGACAAAAAGATGGCGTGGCACGGATTCCATGGCCAGCAGCACTGATTCGTCGTGGATTCCACCGCCTCTCAACCGCTCCATCAGTCGTTTGCGAGTGCGTTCCGAGGTCATGCCCATGCCCTTGCCTATACGCCGCGACAACCGCTTCACCGCGTCAACTCCCGCAGCCAGTTTCCGATCCCCGTCAGACTTTCTCTGCGCGTTAGGTCGACTGTCAGGGGGGTAACGGACACCGTCCGATTTCGCACCGCATGAAAATCCGTTCCCTGCCCGGCATCCTGCTCCGGGCCCGGCGGTCCCACCCAATAGATGGGTTCCCCAACCGGGTCACGGCTTTTGACCGCAGGCTCTGATTTGTGGCGATATCCAAGTCGCGTGGCGCCGTACCCGGTGAGTTGGTCGTAAGCAACATCGGGGACGTTGACGTTTAGAATGGTGTCAGCGGGCAGCGGATTCGACAGCATCCCTCCGATAATACGCCGCACCACATTCGACGCCGTGTCCAGGTGGTTCATCCTGGAACCTGCACACGATACCGCGACCGCAGGGTAGCCGAGAAACCGGCCCTCCATAGCGGCGGCAACCGTGCCGGAATACAAAATATCATCACCGAGATTCGGCCCCCTGTTTATTCCGGCGATGACCATATCCGGCTCATTGTCCATTACTCCGGTTATGCCCAGATGAACGCAATCCGTTGGCGTGCCGTCAACATAGTAATAGCCGTTGTCGGCGCACCTGATACGTAACGGTCGACTGAGCGTCAATGAATTACTGGCTCCGCTGCGGTCCCTATCAGGTGCCACCACGGTGACTTCGCCCATCTTTTTCAAGGCCTCCGCCAGCGCGCTCAGACCCGGCGACAAATAACCGTCATCGTTGCTTAACAGGAACCGCATGCTTATCCGAGAATGCTCTCGCTGCGCATGGCCACGTTCACCCCCTGGCCGGAGACGATCGTCTTATTATTTAACATGTAATTCCTTTATATCATGGCAAAGCGTAGCATCCGATTCGGAGCGCCGAAAACCAGCTAAAATCGACTCCGACTGGCATGGCTTGTGCTCCTGGCGCAACTTCAGGTGATTTTGCCGAACAGAATCCTAGCCTGCACCGAACGGGGGCGAACTATGAAATTCAGCGACTTTAGAGTCAAGGAATTTAGACCAATATCTCAAAAGTACGCCATATTGGAGGAGGATGACGCTGCGTGTTCTGTTACTCACCGCGGCAGGCGCGGATTTTCAACATTCCCCTTAAGCGCGCAGGCGAATTGCGCTAGCCAGCATTTCTCATCAGGCTAGCGCCCGTCCACATCACCTGTAGCCGGCATCGCGGGTTCATTACCATTTCCGCCCAGATGCGTCTTCAGCTTCTGCATGAATCCTTGCGGCTGCGGCTCGGGTGCGACCTCGGGCACTTCACTCGTGACTTCGGCCAGCACTACCACCGCGCCTCGCTCCTGTAACGCCAACAGGCCCTGATGACCCGGTTGTACTCTGAGGCCGCGCGCAATGTAGCGGCGCGCCTCTTCATCCGACTCGAGTTCGAATGCGTTCTCGGCCAACTCGATGTAGCGCTCCACGATTCTGTCCATCCCCGCCGACGCCTCTGCGCTGGCGGGGTCGACCTCGAGGATCTTCTTGTAATAGTAAAAAGCACTGTCGTCGCCTGGGATCGACAGGCGATCCTGTTCAAGAGCCAACTCTGCCGCCGACAAGAGTTTTGGAACTACCTCCTGTACCGGCTCCGCTGAACCGCCGGTGTCCTTGGATACCTGGTTTGGCTCCGCCAAGGTAACGGGGGCAGATTCCTTATCAATGGCCGACATCGTCGAGCCCGCATCATCGCCCCGCGGTGTCGCTACGAAAGCAGCGACTTCGTCACTCGGTTGCAGCAATACATATTGCATTGCGCGGTTGTCGGAGTCGACGCTCGTCAGCGCATCAAATCCCTGCTGCCACGGCAGTGCCGTATCCAAACTGATCTCCACGCTGGGCACGAATCGACGCGCGCCCGAAGATTCCGCCTCGTCACTTCTGTTTCGATCGCCCTGGCTCGCGGTTACAGCGACGTTATCGTGGTTCGACTGCGGCGCGTCAGCTGCCAAATCTTTCCATACCACCACGGGAGCCCCATCGGGCGCCTCATAGACCGTGATCGGCTGCTCCATGAGACCTTTAATCATGCTTTTCCCGAAAAGGACACGGCCGAAATCCGTAACCACCCTCACATAGTCGCCTTCCGCTACGTCTTCGAAGCGATAGATACCCTCACTGTCCGTCACGCTGGAGGCGACAGCTTCGCCGCTTAGATCCCGCAACTCGACGGTGACATCGGGGATACCGATTTCGATGCTCGTTTCGTGGGCGCCGTCCGGATCGAGATCGTACGATACCTTGGCGCTGATAACAGCCCCCGCGTCCGCAGCCATCGCTGCGGCGACCGCAGCCGCAAACGGGTCTCCACCAGAGTAGTCTGCTGTTTGTAGATACGACGCTACCAATTGGTCCACCGGCTGTTGTTCCGTTGCAGAACTGCTCCGCCGGTCTGAGATAGCCAGTTCCCCTCCATTCTGTTCATTCGATTCATCCGCAGTGGGGTGTCGTTCGAGTTCTTCCATCAACGATTCCTCCTGCCCCACGAGCGTGTCGGCAGGATCTGCGGCATCTCGCCAGGTTTTCGTCCCAACGAACCAGAGCGCCACAATGCAAAGGATCAGCGCTGCCGCCACCGTGGGCGCGGTACGCCTGGTCTCGAGCTGCAGGAACTGCGTCCGCACCAGACCGCGACCACGCGACACGAATGCGCCACCGTACGCGAACATTTTCTGCGACCATTGTTTATCGCGCAGGAAATTCGCACCGCGCGACACGCTTTCACGAAACCCCTTCCCGAAGCGGGAGGCGTACGCTGCGAGATCTATCCGCTGCCATAGCTGCCCCCCTCTTTTGACAGCGAAAAACCATGCCACCCGCAACAAGCGCAAGACCCGCAACCTGTCCTTGATACGTCTTCTGGTTCGACTTGGTCTCTGCCGAGGCCGTGGGCTCTCGACATACTCGTGCATGAACTGGGACTTGGCTTGAACATCGAAATCCGAATAGACCGGGGCATACACCATGTCACGTTGCTGCGGGTGGCGGGAACGACCGGCGCAAGGTTCCGCAGACGTTCGCAGTTCGCGGGTTTTCTCTTCTGCTGACGCCTTGACTGCCAGATCGTCAAACCTGTCGGAAACACAACCGGCAGCGGAGGTCCCGGTTAGGGCGAGGCCTTCGTTTTCAAACTGCTCTTGACACAAGGGCGAGAGCTGCTCATCGTCCAGCTCTTCAACGATAGCCATGACGTCCTCCTGGCCGAGAACGTGCTTCTCCTCCGAGTCGCCGCGTAACATCAAGCGGCTGCAGATCTTGTTGATGTGCCTAGGTAATCCTCGGCTGTGCAAATGTATGGACGAAATCGCCTCGCCGCTTATTACTGGATCGCCCTTCCAGTTCGCGCACCGCAGACGATGTTCGATGAAATCTCTGGTTTCCTCGGGACTGAGATTCGCGAGATGGCACGCGGATAGAACCCGCTGCTGAAATTGTTCCAGAACCGGCGTGTCCAGAATACGTAGCAGACCTTCCTGGCCGATCAGGAACATCTGGAGCAGCGGCCTTCTCTGTGATTGCAGGTCCGCCAGCAGCCGCAATTCCTCAAGCGCCGTGTCGGAAATCCCATGCGCTTCATCGATGAGGAGTAACACTCGGCGGTTATTTCGGCACTGACCGATCAGATATTGCTCGAGCCGGTGGATGAGTGTGAATCTGTCGGAGGTTTCCGAGTCGACGCCGAATGAATAAGCCACGGAACGAAGCAGGTCCATGGCGTCGAGCTTGGTACCGATCAGCTTGTGACTCATGAAAGTCACGGATTTGCTGTACTTGATGTCCTCGAAGTGGTTGAGCTCTTCGATCAGAGCTTCGATCAAAGTCGTCTTGCCGGTTCCCGGCTGCCCCGTCACGATGGTAAAGCCTTCGCCGACCTGCAGCGCATAGTGCAAGTACGCCCACGCTCTGGCGTAAGCATGATGATGAAAACAGAAACGGGGGTCCGGCGTGAGCCTAAACGGATCGGCACTCAGGTGATAGAAGGTCTGGTACATGTCTCAGATCCTGCTTGTGCGAAAATCTCGACCGGCTTCGGTTTGCTGTCAACAAATACAGTAAAAACCGAGTGTTAAAGCAATTTATTCAACTAAAAGCTACGCTTTTTACGAGGTCCCGTCAACCACCTGAAACACGTCCCGGTCGTTGACGGACGGGCCGTCTACACTCCCACGACCCCTGGGTCATGACTGCCGGGACCTACCAGGTTTAGGCGGGGCGCCACTATTTCTGAGCATTTCGAAATGTTCGGATAGGCTCCCAGCCCACCGCTAAGGGCAAAAAATTAGTCGACGGGCGGGCCGCCCGGGCCGGCTAATTTTACGCAGCAACCGCAGGTTTGGAGACGAGGCGCCCCTTTGCGGGCAAATGGGATGTTATACGAGTGGTGGTGCGCCGACCCGCATAAGAGACAAATTCAGGGTGCGCTCGGCCAAAGGAGGCTTTGCGTTCGCTCGCAGTTGTTTTTTCTGGTCGGGGCGAGAGGATTTGAACCTCCGACCACCTGAACCCCATTCAGGTGCGCTACCAGGCTGCGCTACGCCCCGATATACAGTATCCGCGCCAACCGGAAGAGAACCGCTTCTTCCATCGAGTCCATGGTGGCGCAGATCATATCAAAACACCGGTCTCAGCGTACAGCGAAGCGGGCAAAATAGACTGGAATGTGCAGGTTAAAGCGCAGGCTCGCGTTTTACTGGCTCTCCGCCTGTTTATCGAGTTTCTCCTGGTATTGCTGCAAAGTGCCCTGGACTTGCTGCTCGACCTGCTCCGCGGTGCCTTTACGTTGTGGGTCAACCGGCACGTGCTCTTCGACACTTCGGACGTTGAGGTAACCCACGAAAACGACGCCCAACACCAAAACCAGAAGAGAAATTCCGCGCATCAGTTGGCGATCATTATCGGTTTATGTTTTCGGCATTGAATTTACAGAAGTACCAAATGTGCTTTGGAACAAAGTAATATTCAGTCTTTGAGGATGGACACGATCTCATCGATCTCCCGGATCAGGTCAGAAACGATCTCGGTACGATAATCAGACACCAGCGGCTTGCCATCGACCTCGCTGTCGTGGTCCAGCTTGTTTCGTGCGCCGCTGATGGTGAAACCGTCAACGTAAAGAAGCGTTCGTATCTGCCGGATCAGCTGCACCTCGTGACGCTGATAGTATCGCCTGTTACCACGCCGCTTGACCGGTTTGAGTTGGGGAAACTCCTGCTCCCAGTACCTCAACACGTGCGGTTTGACAGCGCAGAGTTCGCTTACTTCTCCGATAGTGAAATAGCGTTTGCTGGGTATCGGTGGCAGGTCAATATTTTCACCGGGATCTAGCACGTATTAGTATCTCTTTATGCCTGTCTTTATTCTTCATGTTTTAACGTGTTCTTCCTGAGCATGTCCGCGTTCGCAGCGACCCGGTCTTTCAATTTCTGGCTCGCTTTGAATGTTACAACCCGCCTCGCCGTTATTGGGATTTCCTCACCGGTTTTAGGATTCCTTCCCGGTCGCGGGTTTTTTTCCCGCACCCCAAAGTTGCCGAAACCGGACAACTTGACTGATTCCCCCGTTTCAAGAGCAATCCGGATTTTCTCGAAGAACGCTTCAACGAACTCTTTTGCCTCGCGCTTGTTCAGCCCTAACTCATTAAACAGTGTGGTCGCGAGGTCTGCCTTAGTTACCGCCAAAACCAGTACCCCGTTATTCTATGTTCTCAGTTCTGCGCCATAATGATCATGCAGCTCACGTAGCGTTCGGTCGATTATTGATTCGACATCGCTATCTGTAAGAGTGCGCGAAGATGCCTGTAAGGTCAAGCTAAACGCCATGCTTTTTCTCTTGGAATCAATATCTTCGCGACGATACACGTCAAATAACTCGAGGTTTATCAGGTATTCGCCTGAGGTAGTTGATATCAAATCGAGCAGTTCACCGGCTGAAACGGCTTCATCGACCCATACCGCCAGATCACGCCGAATGGCCGGAAATCTTGAGATTCCGGTGTATTCCGGCATTTTTTGACGGGTAAGCGCAGAAAGCTCGATCTCGAACAGGTAAACCGGCTGCGGCAGTTCCAGGGCTCGCTGGTGTTCGGGGTGCAGTCGGCCAAGATATCCAATCTCGGAGGAATCTTTTCGGATCACCGCCGCCTGACCCGGATGCAGTCCCGGATGATGTTCAGTTCTTTGGAAACTAAATCGGTCCGACAACTGGGTGAGCGCAAACAGCGCTTCCAGATCGGACTTGACGTCGAAAAAATCCATGCCTCGCTCGCGGCATCCCCATTGTTCCGGCCAGACCGTACCCGTGACGACGCCGCTGATACGCTCTTTCTCGACGATATCACCCACTGTCCCGTGGAAGGTCTTGCCGACTTCGAACAGGCGTATCCGACGATGCTGCCTGTTGATGTTGTCGATCATCACCTGCAGCAGGCCCGGCCACAAACTGCTGCGCATGACCGAGAGATTCGAAGCAAGCGGATTTTTCAGATCGATTTCCCGCTCTTCGGGCGACAGTCGATGTTGTAAAATCGGGTCGACAAAGCTGTAGGTGATGACTTCCCGATAATCACGATCGACCAGCACCGATTTCACGCGATCCGAAGCAACGTTTGTGTCGCTTGCATCGATGCGATCGAGCCTAATCGTGGGCACGCTTGCCGGCAGCCGGTCGTAACCTCTGACCCGTGCGATTTCCTCGATCAGGTCACATTCGATTTTGATGTCGAAGCGGTAGGAAGGCGGCTCGACGTGCCATCCCGTTGCCGAGTCCGTGATCTGCGAACCCACCCGGCTCAATATTGCTTCGATATCCTGCCGGGGGATATCCACACCAATCAGGCGATTGACACGCTGGTGACGAACCGCGACCGGCTTAGGATCAGGTAGAAACCGGCTGTCCGCGGCCTCGATCACCGGCCCGGGCGTGCCCCCGGTGATTTTTTGCAGCAGGGCGGTAGCATAATTTGCGGCAATGCGAGGGAGTTCAGGGTCCACACCGCGCTCGAAGCGGTGCGAAGCGTCGGTGTGGAGGGCATATCGCCTGGCGTGGCCGGATATTGCCTGCGGGGCGAAGAATGCGGCCTCCAGCACGATCGATTTTGAATCCACCGAGATGGCCGAGTATTCCCCGCCCATGATGCCGGCGATCGCAACCGCGCCACCGGCGTCGGCTATGACCAGGATATTCGCGTCCAGTGTATTGACCGATCCGTCGAGAAGTTCGATCGACTCGCCTTCTCTTGCCTGACGCACCAGGATCCTTTCGTTCAGCCGATCCTTGTCGAACGCGTGCATGGGCTGCCCGATCTCCAGCATCACGTAGTTGGTCACGTCGACCACCGCGCTGACCGGCCGCACACCGCAGCGGCGCAGGCGCTCAGACATCCAGCTGGGTGTCCTCACTTTGGCATCAATTCCATCGATTACCCGGCCGACGTAACGAGGGCAACGCTCCGGGCTGTCCAACGTGATGGGGATGCCGGCGTCATTCTCCGGCTCGATGATCGGAAGCGCGGGGTGATTCAGCGCGGATCCCGTCAACACGGAGAGTTCGCGTGCGACGCCCAGCATACTGAGGCAATCTCCCCGATTCGCGGTTAATTCGATTTCAATGATCGAATCACCCAGTGACAGGCAGTCATGAAGTGATTGGCCCGGCCGGGCATTATCATCCAGTTCGAGCAAGCCGTCCGCCTCATCACCCAGGTCGAGTTCCCGCGCGGAGCACAACATGCCCGAAGAATCGACCCCTCGAATCGTCGCCAGCTCCACCAACCGACCGCCCGGAAGCTCGGCACCGGGCAGAGCCAGCGGGGCAAATAGTCCAGCCCTGGCATTCGGGGCACCGC
Source organism: Gammaproteobacteria bacterium (assembly GCA_024639325.1). Taxonomy (GTDB): domain Bacteria; phylum Pseudomonadota; class Gammaproteobacteria; order Arenicellales; family JAANXG01; genus JAHEKE01. Next base: position 10,067 of record JAHEIO010000005.1, on the reverse strand, counting down.
AAACGATGCCTACGGAATGATTGCCGCCCGTATCGACCTGGCACAAGCGCAACCTGTCCGAATCGGGATGATTTTCCACCGAGACGATGCGACCGACAATAACATTATCAAGCTGCGGACCCGCCGGGTGAACCGCATCCACCTCCAGCCCGCCCATATTCAAAATTCTTACCAGTTCCGTCGTATCGGCATCAAGATCTATCCACTCGCGCAGCCAGTGTTCGCTGATTATCATTGTCGGAAGTTCAGAATTGCCGCAGGAATGACAGGTCGTTTTCGAAAAACAAGCGCAGATCATCGACGCCGTAGCGCAGCATAGTCAGCCTTTCGACACCCAGACCGAATGCAAATCCGGTGTAGCGTTCGGCGTCGATATCGACGTTCCGGAATACCTGCGGATGAACCATGCCGCAGCCAAGCACTTCCAACCAACCTGTCCTTTTGCATACACGGCAGCCTTTGCCCGAACAGAACACACAGCTGATATCGACCTCCGCCGAAGGTTCCGTAAATGGAAAGTAGGATGGTCGCAGACGGACGTTCAGATGGGTCTCGAAAAACGCACGCAGAAACGTGATCAATACGCCCTTTAGATCTGCGAAGCTGATGTTTTCGTCTACCGCCAGCCCCTCGATCTGGTGAAACATCGGCGTGTGGGTTTGATCGGAGTCGCATCGATAAACCCGCCCCGGCGCGATGACCCGGATTGGGGGCTTGTGGTCACGCATATATCGGATCTGGACCGGCGAGGTGTGGGTTCGCAGCAGCGTACTCTCGGCAACGTAAAAGGTGTCATGCATTGCCCGCGCCGGGTGGTTTGGAGGAATATTCAGCGCTTCGAAGTTGTGGAAGTCATCCTCGATCTCCGGCCCGTCCGCGACGTCGAAACCCATTTTCCCGAAAATGTCGATCAGTCGGTTCATCGTCCTGCTCAGTGGATGAAGACCTCCTATGCGGCTTCCCCGGCCCGGCAAGGTCTCGTCAATCCGCTCGTCGCGCAGCTGCTGTGAAATGGACTTGTCGGACAGGAGGCTTCGTCGCTCATCGATTAGTGCCTCAACGGTTTTCTTCGCTTCGTTGACCGCGTGCCCGAATTCCGGGCGCTGATCGGGGGGCAGGGACCCGACACGCTTGAGCTGCTGTGTTAGCACTCCTTTTTTACCGACGTAGGCAACGCGCAGCCTTTCGAGATCCGTGATTTTCTCGGCGCCGCCGAGTTCGTCACGGATCTTATCCACAAGATTTTCCAGCTCCTGTGTAGGGAGATTGGTCATTGAATTACTAACGGGACATCAGGGGAGGCATTTGCCTCCCCTTCGAGTTCAAGATGGACTGCCAGTCAACTGGCCAGGGCCGCCTTGGCCTGATCGGCCAACTGTTCGAACGCTTTACTGTCGTTGACGGCAATATCGGCCAGGATTTTTCGGTCGAGGCCAATGTTTGCCTTAGTCAGCCCGTTGATGAAGCGGCTGTAGCTCAGGCCATGCATTCTGGCGGCGGCGTTGATGCGCATTATCCACAGCGCGCGGAATTGGCGTTTCCTCTGACGCCTGTCGCGGTAGGCATATTGCTCCGCCCGGTTTACCGCCTGATTCGCAACCCTAAACACGTTTTTTCGACGGCCACGATAGCCTTTTGCTCGATCCAGAACCTTGCGATGACGTGCACGTGCGGTAACGCCTCTTTTAACCCTCGGCATGTTCCATCACTCCTCTAACTGTACGGCAGCATTCGACGCACGAGCGCGGCATCGGCGCTGTGCACCATGGACTGCGCACGCAGGTGTCGCTTGCGTTTAGTCGATTTCTTGGTCAGGATGTGGCTCATATGCGATGACGAGCGCTTGAAACCGCCGCTCGCGGTTCTCTTGAACCGTTTCGCTGCACCCCGGTTTGTCTTGATTTTAGGCATACTGCCTCCCGATGTTGATCACTTCGATTAGAACCTGACTCAAAATGCGCCTCGCTGACCCGTGCAGCGTTGCGGACCGTTCTGCGGTGCTCGTTAACTGTGTGTAAACTCCACTGCTCGAACATCCCGTGCCTTGCCTCGGCCGTCGATCCGCCATTTTGATGCGGGTTTCAGTTATGTTTTTGACAGATGTTTTTGAGGCAATCTGTCTTGGCCTTCGATCCTGCGCTTCCGTATCTATTTGCGCTTGGGACTGATAATCATCACCATCTGGCGACCTTCCATTTTAGGATACTGCTCAACGGCACCGTACTCCTTGAGATCTTCTTCCACTCTAATCAGCAATTCCCTGCCCAGCTCCTGGTGTGCCATCTCCCTGCCCCGAAAGCGGAGAGTGACCTTTGCCTTGTCTCCGTTCTCCAGGAACTTCTTAAGATTCCTGATTTTCACGCCGTAGTCGCCGATATCCGTACCAGGACGAAATTTCACCTCCTTGACCTGCATTTGTTTCTGCCGCTTCCTTGCCACGGATTTCCGCTTGCTGTCCTGATATCGATATTTACCGTAGTCCAGCATGCGACAGACGGGCGGATTGGCATTAGGCGAAATTTCCACCAGATCCATCCCTTCTCCCTCGGCAAGCTTAAGGGCTTCTTGCGACGATACCAGCCCCAGCTGCTCCCCTTCCGTGCTGATCAATCGCACCGTGGGTGCGGAGATCTCTTCATTTACTCTTAGCGGCTTTTCAGTCGTGATAATCCAGTTCCTCCCAAAATATTTTCAGCATGCGCCCTCAATTAAAGTTTGCCGAAGCGCGCGGATTTTAATGCGCACACTCACGTTTCTCAAGTGAATATTGGCAGAATTCGCTGGTTTTGCAGGCTTTTATTGCCGGAAGTCGTCGAATCGGGTGGTAGGCGCGAGTGGGATCGAACCACCGACCACTACCATGTCAAGGTAGTGCTCTACCACTGAGCTACGCGCCTATAACAGAATCTCTGCAACATATCATACCTGTTGCGATCCGTTCAATTCATCCAATATTGCGCTGCTCCTCGTCTGCGTTCAGCCGACTTTTCGACGGGTTTGATCCCCGGGCTCCAGCTCGAAATGCTGTTGCCTGATCGTCGTTATCCTGTCCCTGATAGCAGCCGCCTCCTCGAATTCGAGGTTGTGGGCGTGCTCGTGCATGGTCTTTTCCAGCCGCGCAATCTCACGACCCAGTTCCCGGGCACTCATGGCTGCGTACTCTCCGGCGAATTCGGCGACCGCCAGCGAGCGCTGTTCTTCACGCACCGCGGCGCTGACCCGGCCCCGCCGCGCGGGGTCCGATACGCCCTCGATGATATCCCTGATGGCCTTCTGAACACTCTTGGGCGTAATGCCGTTGGCTACGTTGTATTCGTGCTGCTTCTTGCGGCGGCGATCGGTCTCGTCGATGGCTTTACGCATCGAATTGGTTACCCTGTCGGCATACAGAATCGCCCTGCCATTTAAGTTTCGTGCCGCACGGCCGATGGTTTGGATCAGCGAACGGGTCGAACGCAGAAAGCCCTCCTTGTCGGCATCCAGCACTGCAACCAGTGAAACCTCGGGAATATCCAGCCCCTCACGGAGCAGGTTGATACCGACCAGTACATCGAATTTGCCCGCCCTGAGGTCTCGGATGATCTCGACCCGCTCCACCGTGTCGATATCGGAGTGGAGGTAACGCACCTTGATATCGTGCTCGGTCAGGTAGTCCGTCAGATCTTCTGCCATGCGTTTGGTCAGCGTGGTTACCAGCACACGTTCCCGGCATTTTGCACGTTTGTTGATTTCCGACAGCAGATCGTCCACCTGGGTGAGCACGGGGCGCACCTCAAGCTCGGGATCGACCAGCCCGGTCGGTCGCACGACCTGGTCGATGACCTGCGGCGAACGGTCAAGTTCGTAAGGACCGGGGGTCGCCGAAACGAATATGGTCTGGGGCATCATGGCTTCGAATTCATCGAACCTGAGCGGGCGATTGTCCAGCGCGGACGGCAGGCGAAAGCCATACTCGACCAGCGTTTCCTTCCGTGACCGGTCACCCTTATACATCGCGCCAAGCTGCGGCACGAGAACATGGCTCTCGTCGAGAATCATCAGGGCATTTCCCGGCAGGTAGTCGATCAGCGTCGGCGGCGGCTGTCCGGGTGAACGTCCTGAAAGATACCGCGAATAATTCTCGATGCCGTTGCAATACCCAAGCTCCTGCATCATTTCCAGATCATATCGGGTCCGCTGCTCCAGCCGCTGGGCCTCCAGCAGCCTGTCCGAGTCCCGCAGCTGATTGAGCCTCTGTACGAGTTCCTGTTTGATATCTTCCAGCGTGTTGAGGATCGTGTCGCGCGGCGTAACGTAGTGGCTCTTCGGGTAAATGGTCATCCGCGTTACCCTCCCGTCCGACTCGCCGGTCAACGGATCGAACCGAGACAGCTTTTCGATTTCATCCCCGAACAGCTCCAACCGCACAGCATATCGCTCTGATTCCGCCGGGAAGATGTCTATCACATCCCCTCGCACACGAAACGTACCGCGCCTGAGATCATAGTCGTTCCTCGTGTATTGAAGCTCGGCCAGTTTCCTCAATATCTCCCGCTGGTCGATCATGGCGCCTTCCCGCAGATGCAGGATCATGCCGTGGTACGCAACGGGATCGCCCAGACCATAGATCGCGGATACGGTGGCAACGATTACGACATCCTCGCGCTCCAGCAATGCCTTCGTCGCCGAAAGCCGCATCTGATCTATGTGGTCGTTGATCGACGCGTCCTTTTCAATATAGGTATCGCTGCTCGGGACATAAGCTTCAGGCTGGTAATAGTCGTAGTAGGATACGAAATACTCCACGGCATTTCCCGGAAAGAAATCCCGCATCTCCGCGTATAGCTGCGCTGCAAGGGTCTTATTCGGCGCCAGAACCAGGGTCGGTCTCTGGGTCTCCTGGATGACGTTTGCGATCGTGAACGTCTTGCCGGACCCCGTGACGCCCAGCAGGGTCTGGAACGCCTCTCCGTTGTCGATCCCCTCGATCAGCGCTGTTATAGCTTCAGGCTGGTCACCGGCCGGGGCAAATTCGCTGGTCAATCTAAATTCTTTCGACAACTCGCAATCCCCTCTTTGTCAAAAGCCGGGTTTAATGATACAAGTCACTTAAAATTCATCCTCAATCCAAAGGGTCCACAGTGAATAGTGAAAAGCTGTCAAAAAGGGTAGGTCTGATCAAGCCCTCCCCCACCATCGCCGTGTCCACACGTGCCCAGGAACTGCGCGCCGCCGGACACGACGTCATCGGGCTCGGCGCCGGCGAACCGGATTTCGATACACCCGAACATGTCAAAGCCGCTGCAATCAAGGCAATCGAATCTGGCGCCGCCGCGAAATATACCGCAGTTGACGGTATTCCGCCGCTCAAGGCGGCGGTACGGGAAAAATTCTCCCGGGAAAACAACCTGGACTACGAGTCCGATCAGATTCTGGTATCAGCAGGAGCAAAACACAGCCTGTTCAACATGTTTCTTGCCCTGCTCGACGACGGGGACGAGGTCGTTATCCCTGCACCCTATTGGGTGTCTTATCCTGACATGGTGGCTCTGGCGGGCGGCAAGCCGGTGGTTATCGATGCCGGTGTCGATCAGCGGTTCAAGATCACACCGGGTCAACTGGAGGCGGCTATAAACGACCGCACCCGGTTGCTGATTATGAACAGCCCAAGCAATCCAACGGGCGTTTCGTATGAACAACGTGAACTGGCTGCGCTAGCCGACATCCTGCTTAAATATCCCCAGGTTTGGGTCGTAAGTGACGACATCTATGAGCACGTTCTGTGGACAAGCAGCCCGTTTGTCAATCTGGTAAATGTTTGCCCCGATTTGTCCGATCGCGCGGTTGTCGTCAACGGGGTTTCCAAGGCCTATGCAATGACCGGATGGCGGATTGGCTACGCGGCGGGCCCCTCGTCGATCATCCAGGCGATGAAAAAAATCCAGTCGCAAAGCACGTCGAATCCCTCGGCGGTTTCACAGTACGCCAGTCTAGCGGCACTCGCCGGTGACCAGCAATGCGTCGAAGACATGGTGGTTCAATTCAAACGCCGCCATGATCACGTAGTCAGCAGATTGAACGCGTTGAAGGGTGTGAATGCCTTGGAAGGCGACGGCACCTTCTACAGCTTCCCCGACTGCTCCGGTGCGATCTCTGCCCGTGACGATATCAGCAATGACGTCGAATTTGCGTCCATGCTGTTGTCCGAAGCCGGCGTCGCGCTCGTTCCAGGGTCGGCATTCGGGATGGAGGGTTACGTCAGGTTGTCATTTGCCACGGATATGGACACGCTGGACAAGGCCCTGGACCGGCTTGCAAAAGCGCTGGGGACCAAATAACCTGTGGCGAAGCACACGGCAATCAACCGGCTGGGTTAGCCGGAAACTGGCGGGGTCCAGGATGGCAGACCCCACCGCGAATCACAAGGAGAGTGATATGCACATGCGGCAACCGGCAGACGTCCGTCCGCTCCCTGGTTATACGTTGATCGAACTGATGCTCGGCCTGGCTCTGCTTGGCATCCTGCTGACCTGGGGTGTGCCCAATTTCATTGATCTTTACCAGCGAAACCTAATTGCCACCCAGACCCAACGGCTGATGGGCGATCTGTTTCACGCACGATCGGAGGCAATCAAACGAAATAAGCCGGTCGTGATCTGCCGCAGCCAGGACGCCTCCCACTGCACCCCAAGCAGCAAGTCCCAAGCCGACTGGAGCATGGGCTGGATCACCTTCGTAAACGAGGACGAAGACAAAAACCGGGATCCCGATGAGCCCGTCCTGCGGCGCGGAGGGACCGTGCCTCGACGGCTGTCTGTAGTGTTCAACCACTGGTGGCGTATGACATTCCGGCCCAACGGCGGCGCCGGAAACGGGACCTTTACGCTGTGTGACCAGGCCAGAAACGAATACAGGATTACCGTCTATCACAGCGGAAGGACCCGCGTCAGTAAAATCAAGGCGGAAAGCAGTACCTGCCCCGCACCTTGACCAAATCGCGGAGTCGAAGTAGCATGCGCCCTCCTTCTGATCCCCGGTAGCTCAGTTGGTAGAGCAGGTGGCTGTTAACCACCCTGTCGGCAGTTCGAGTCTGTCCCGGGGAGCCAACTCCCACAATGCTTTCAGCGGATATTCACTCACTTAAAAATCAATCGATTTATTCCTTGGGGCACAGTTGGGGCACGCACAGCAACTCACGTGTACCCCCTATATCAGCAGATGCCTTGACCCCAGATCGCGCCGTGTGCATCCTCTGGCGAAACCGTTCCTGATCGACCCAATAACTTATTGACACTCATACTTGGATTTCGTGATTGTTCGCCACTCGGATTTATTTTGAGGTCCACGCGGACGCCGGCGATGCGTGAGGTGATCGAGTGGCCCAACAGTTGATCAATCGGCCCCGCTTCCACCGCCTCACCGACCGGCGATTTCTTCATCGAAATGGGGCAAATTCGAATAAGAAAAACCCCGCACCGAGGCGGGGTTAATGTGAGCAGTACTCGGTCAGTTAAGCCTTCAACCCGCGCCGCCTCGCGAAGCCAAGACCGGCTAAGCCCAGGCCGACAAGGAGCAGGGTAGCGGGTTCGGGGATCGCCGTGGGTTCAGCGATGAATGCGCCGGCCACCTTGGCCGTCGGGGCGTCGGTAGACGACAAGCTGTCGCCATCCAGCCCTTCGTTTAGTGCCAGCAGCGGTTCGTGTGGCGCTAAGAACGCGGGCTGCAGGAGTAAATCGTTGCTTGGAGAGATCGACGCAGTCAAAGGATCGATTCTCTTCGATGTGTTTGTTTGAATTTCCGGCTTTTCTTCAGCTAATAATCCGGGAAGTTCAGTTGGCAACGTTGGCGTCGCAGGCAGGGTGTCGTTGTCAGGAACGGTGTCGTTGGTTGGCTGTTTGCGCGCTACCGGCGGTGATCGCGGTGACGAATCATCAGCGAGCAACCGAGGCGGCTGCGGTGACATTAGCGGAGACTGTTTCGAACCGTTGGGCCTGGTGCCATTAGGATCCGACTTTCCACGCGATGGGCGCGGTGAGCCACTGCCCCCACCCGAATCCTGACCAACCGAATCTGGGATTGCTTTGGCGTCCGCCGCTCCGCCTGACTCCCCTGGCGGGCTAGTGATCGCTTGCACAGACCTGCCGCCAGTGCTCCGGTGACCGCCGCCGCGAATACTCGAGCCGTGCACCACTCTACCGGCACCGCTATTTCCTGTCACCGTGCCGGTCGACACCCTCGGCCTGCCATTGGCTATTGAAGCACCGCCGGCTAATCCTGCCCGCGGCCCGCTGGATGAACGATTAATGGAACTGCTCGTCGAGGATACCGATGAGGGCGATCCAGGATTTGCAAACACCACATCGCCTGATCCGTTTGTTGAGGATACGGATGACGGCGATGCAGGATTCGCAAATACGACGTCGCCAGATCCATTCGAAGTCGTGACGGATAAAGCTTTATTGGTGCCGGGTGTAAAATCACCGCCCCGAGGCTCTACACTCACCATCAAGGCGGCTTGCGCATTCAGCATGACAAGCGACAGCGCGCCGGCCGCGGCAATATGACCGCCCCAGCTATTCATGTAAAACATAGGTAATACCTGATCGCCTGCCTGGACATTCGGATACTGCCCTCGCCGATTGCTACTCAGAGTCGATGAAATTCCGCGGTCAAATGGTGCCTGGCTTCGACCGCATTCTACGTTGTTCGAGCAATGATAACACGCAGCAATATTCGTACCGCAAATTTTAAATATTATTTATTTCAACTAGTTAGTGCGCAGAAAGAATAGTTTCCTTTAAGTTTCGTAAAATTTTCCGACACCCATACAGACCATTCATCTCCGTATCTACACCGTTGACAACCTTTGGTGTCGTGATTTCCATCACAATCAATGACTTAGCGGAAAAGCGGAAATTGTACAAAATTTCAACACTCGTATAGGTTCGTTCAACGTGAACGGGATTCGGGCAAATCGGTTGGATGATAAAGTAAAAAACCGCTGTACCTTGGGTACTGATCCCCTCGAGCAATTATCCGTCATATAGTTTGGCTCTACCATCGATCCTGCTTGAGCTTCAGAGTTGCCGAAGAACTACTGGCCGAACGCCGCACCGTTTTCACCTCTGAACTCATCTGTAAATTCGGTGGCGTTTAAAACCTTGAAATGTAATAGCCTTGGACACGCTGTCGTGTTTCCGCACGCCGCCGTCGACGGTATTAATCTGGGATTTATCGAGCCCTATCTGCCTTACCGGTATTGATCCCGAACAGAGCGTACGGTGGACACCAGTTGATAAGTGCCGTGCCTAGCGGCACCAGGCCAATGGCCCCCCACCAGCTTTGAAAGTATAGCCCGATAGCGATTATGACCAACCCGACGATGATGCGTATGATCTTGTCGGTTTTTCCGATGTTTTTCTGCATGACTCTTTTCCTAAACATGAGGGGTTTGTAGGATGTACCCTGTTTATATAGGATGCCCTGCCGAAAATTAAAGTGGCGGATCGTCAGCAGCCATCAAAATCCTACAATTTGCGAGGTGTATGCCGCGGCGTATCGATCCCAAGCTCACCGGATGGTTCTTTTCACCACCCGAACATATGGTTTATTCTTCAGAGTCTAGTTAACTCAAAGCCGGAGCCGTCTACATGTACAAAAACATCCTCTGCGCCATCGATGGATCTGAACACTCGCTGCGCGCTGCAACTCAGGCATGCGAGATGTCGCGCCAGAGCGGCGGCTCCCTGACATTTATCGTTGTCACCAAGCCCTTAAAAATCTCTTCTGAGGCCAAAAAGTATCTGGAACGCGAGAGTCTGCTCGGCGAAGCGACGTACATCGTGGCACCGATGACCGAACAGGTGCTGGACGAAGCAAAACGAACCGCCAAGAAGGCCGAAATCAAGGATGTGAAAACCGTGATCCGAGAGGGACAGGCGGCGCGCAAGATCGTGGAGTATGCCAAACTGCAAAGGTGCGACGTAATTGTCCTGGGCAGCCGCGGTAGGGGCGACATCGAATCGCTTTTGCTCGGGTCGGTAGCGCACAAGGTCTCCAGTCTCGCTCCCTGCACGGTGATCCTCGTC
>JAHEIO010000301.1 GCA_024639325.1 Gammaproteobacteria bacterium | reverse complement strand
TGCTGATTGGTATCGAAGATTATTGGCCGGTGCAGCGCCTCAAGTGGTTCAGCAAGGGATTCTATGCTGTGGACCAGGAACAAAGTGCCGTTGTGATGAGTGATTTACGAATGGGCGTGGCCTCGAGTTACGTGTTTCGTTTCAAAGTGGGTGAGGTCAGCAATCCTCATCCGAGGCCGGTCGAGCCCGTGCGGTTGAAAGCTGTCCGCGACCTGGACAGATTATATTGGTTGTGGCAGCGCATATGGCAGGAAGCAGTTTGAACGCGATTCAGTGGGCTGGACGCCGGAACGTCGAGTCAGCTAACTATCCAACAGCCTAAGCCCTCGCCGCCACCAGCAACCTCAAGCGAACTTGTTGCAAATTTGATCTTGAAGGACTCATAACGATGTCGAGTGAACCGGTTCTCGTATGCTGGAAATGTGGTGCTCCGCTGGCGGCGAAAAGCGAATTGACCGAACTATTCGGCGAGTCGTCGGTAGATGCAGCCGACGAAAGCTCCTGTTCTACGGGTAAAGATCTGGAAAATCTTTTCGACCAATAATCGGGAGTCGAAAAACAAAGGAACTTACGGGCGGCTGTTTCGACGCTACGCTGGGTTATTGTCAAAGGTCTATTGTCACGGGCTGTTTAGTGATGATACAGCATTCGTCCATTATCGACGCATTGATGAATCGTATCCCTTCGATTTCCTGGACGCCGTAACATTCGTGGATGTGACCAAAAATATGGATATTCGGAGTCGCTCGGAACACTCTTCTGAGCAGTTCTTCGCAACCCAGGTCAAAATCCATGATGCCACTGGGCGGACCATGAGTGATAAGCACGTCGAGTGAGTCGGGTATCCGGTCCCATTTTTTCTTTATTTCACTGCCGCGGGGAAGCATGAATGCCCAGTTCATGAATTCCGGTGTCCAGGGCGAACCGTAGAAAGTCGTTTTATCGATCGTGACCAGATCATCCTCTAAATAGATAGCCCCCGCGTCGGCAATCATCGCCCTGGCATCGAGTGGATGGCCGGCGAAAAACCTATCGTGGTTGCCGGCGACAACGATCTTGTTTTCGTGAGTGAGCGTCTTCAACCATGTAACGAACCCTCGGAACTCGACCTCGTCCCCGAAAGACAGGGAGTCGCCCGCATGAACAAAAACATCGCCGTCGGGGACGGCGATTTCTTGGTGGCAGCAATGCGTGTCACTTACAGCAACTATCCTCACCGGCCTTATTTATCACACATTCCCTGCCGTTCAAAACAGGCAGGGTGCAGCCGTAATCGCCTGCCGAGTTCCTGTCAAGTTGACAGTACCCCCACCAGACTCCCATTCAGGTTTTCTCGATTACAATCTGTTTATGTAAAGTGCTTCGTAATGTGGCAATACCATTTCGTAGATTCGTTGCACCCTGTCGGGCAAGTTCTCAATATCGACGTAGTGCCGCTCTCGCGGGTTGAGGCCATCTGATTTGCGCAGATAGTCATGGAAGGAGCCACCATCCCACCAACTGACTTCTTCGCGTGTCCCAGGTTCCCAACTTAAGGCTTCCGGCATCAAGGGAATACCAGCTGCATTGCTATAGGCCTCAACGGTGCCGTGCGGATTTTCAAGCAAATCGTCGCTGTCAATGACCGGCGGCGCTTTACCCATTTGATCGCATAGCCGGTCAAACAATTTTCGTTGCTCGACAAAGCCGAGTTCTTTTGGATCAAAATCTGGCCAATTTTTGTACATTGGTGCCTTGTCGGCAAACTACGCCATGAATTTTGTTGCCAAATAACCATCGAAACACCAGATCTGCGCGTCACATTCCTCCCGGGTGGCAATGAAACCCTGGTCAACGAAATTACCGGCCCAGACGACATCGAAACCGGCCTCCTTCAGAAATCCGACTGTACCCTGCCACCATGCGGGCCAGTGACAAACGGCATTCAGGGCAACCTTTTCTATGTTCAACTCGCGGAGCGCCTCAACCATCGCATAGCCCGCCATATGAAATGGCGTTTCATAGGTTTCACTCAGGCGTTCGCAATGTTGACGGATGCCGTCAACACCCAGGCCGCTGGCATGAACCCAGTTGGAGCCAACCTGTCCACAGACGTCCGCACCGTTGTTGGACATGCATTCGACCGTGCACGCCCACCGTATCGGGCGACATCCGCAGAAAATCCGAAGGCGCCGCATCAAAATCATGGGGTGGGCAGGTGAACCCCACCTGATAGGGGAACAGCTTGTTGGCGGGGTCCGCGCATCGTTCAGGTTTCATTGTCGCCTCTGTTCATCATTGTCGGAAGCGGTTCGCAGGTCCTGCCCTCTGCGATACGCCAGGCCATGCCCTGCCGGTTCTTCATTCTAATCTCAGGCTCGACACCTTCGGCAAGTTCCGCGAGACGTAAATTACGAAACGCTGGCACCGGGACCCCGGCGTCGGCCATGCCAAGTAAGCGGTCGTACACCGCGCGTTTCTTCCGCACCTGGTGGGGCTGAAAGACGTCCATGTCGCGGAAACCTATTTCCCCGTTTATCACGATTGCGCCAC
>JAHEIO010000300.1 GCA_024639325.1 Gammaproteobacteria bacterium | reverse complement strand
TGATGTCTCCATTCATTGTCCCGAGGCGACGCGCATACCGAAACTTGTCAAGGAAAACATCTCGAGGAACGATGAAGACTTTGAATGGCATTCCATGATTTATGGTGCTGCCAGTTTCAATCCGATGAAATTTCCAAGGGGCAATTGTGTGCGTAGAGGCGGCGACTAAGCGATCGATATCGCTTGGATCGATGCGATGTTCTCGCCAATCGACACCTTGGAGAATTGCCGGATAGCGACGAGCGATGTTGCCATCGCCAGAGCCATCGCCACCATCAGGATCACCGGGATCGCCAGATCCACCGAAATCGCCAGATCCGCCAGAATCGCCTGGATCGCCAGACGGACCCGGAGGACCTTGTGGTCCCGGAGGACCTTGAGGACCTTGAGGACCAGTAGCTCCTGCCGCACCGGAAGGACCAGAAGGACCATTGGGACCAGCAGGACCAGTAGGACCAACACGACCCTTGATCAAAGGCAATGCACGAACAGTGTCGGAGGATACTTGCACAATTTCTTTCCAAAGTTCTTTCAACTTTGGATTCTTGTCGAACTGATTGATCAAGTCTCGATCTTGTGAGACGTTGGCGAAAAGTCCATTAAAACGATCATGAAGGAGTTGGTTGCGGCTGTCAATCACCGATAGGTCATCGTTCTCTTCAACAGTCTCAACAATTGGGACTGTATGAGGAGATTTCCAACGTGGCGTAGGACGTAGAGGACCCGCCGCGTCGACGGCTGGAGCTGCCGCCGGTTTTGCCGATGTCCCATTGGTCAAGGCAGAGTCTGGAGAGCTGCCTGTGCCTTTACGGATAGTCGATACATCGATAGTCGCCATGCCGGGCGGACGAGGCTGACCAAAGGGTGCAGAGAAAGGTGCCGCGGTACCAAAGGTGTGCGAGGGATCTCGAGCTGCAAGATCACGAGGGCTACCGCGTTGGATGAGAGGTGGAGGCGAAGATGCCTCACGCTCATTGAGCTCACGCACTCGATCATAAAGTGAGCGAGGGCTCGCAGCTGTGAGCCGCGTTTTCTCACGCTCATGTGGCTCACGATCATCCTTGAGAGGATCAATCTTCGTGAGCAAAGGTTGATCGGGCTCACGAGTCTGTGAGCTGTGATCACTGCTCACGCGCTCACGGGTCGAACCCTGCTTCGGAGTTGATTCGGAAGAAGGACTCGGTTTTCCGACATTAGGGACCGAAGGAGGAGCTGAATCCCGTCGAAGAAGATCCGATGTTTCCGAAGGCTTCGGTTCGGGATTCGTCGTCTGTTCTTCGTCCGGAGTCGAATCGGGATGCTGCATCATCGATGACGCATCATTCATGGAAAGATGACGTGGATCCGGAAATTCGACTTCACCTTCGGCAGTGACGTCAGGAATGCCCCATGACGCTAGATTCGCCTTGTCTCGCGCGAGCTCGGCAAGGGAATCTTCGGGTGGTACACCTTGAAGCATACTGGAAGGTTCGGAGTGTGGACGAGAGTCCGAAGGGAGAATAGACGGCGTTCCGGCTCGTGAAGTGGGAGCCGAGTACGCGCCACGATGACCGCTAGCCGTTGAGAGCGAGTCATCCGCTCCAGGGTGCGGACTCAAATGCTTCTGGAACAATCTAGAAAGGGCTGCGTACTTCCCGGGAGATTCGAAGAACAAGGTCGATTTGTCATTTGGCATATGACAATGGCGGTCCATGAGAAATTCCAAGACTCGAAGCCACATCGTTTGAGGCGGCCGAATGGCCCCGAGGATACGAGGAACGTTATCGCCGGGACTCGGAATTGATGGTGCTCGACCGAGCCGAATCAATTGAACGAGTTCTTGGAAGGTACCGTATCGAGGTTCACCCATCAGTGTATGAGGTGCATACGCAAACTGAAAGGATTCTTGACCTTGAGTCCCGCCACCATGCAATTCATCGTCCATTTGTTGAATTGCCGGCCGCCAAATCTTCTCGTATTCAGAGTAGGCGAGCCCGTTCTTGAAACCAAGCGTCTCGGCAATACGGTCAAATGCCGAGATAACTTGATTCGAAATACTCATGTAGTAAGCCCTGAGGTCGGCCGATTCATCCATCGGGATCGCGACCAAGCGGACCGTTGCCATGATATCGCCGTCACAGAAAGGTGGCTCGACGGCGTAGAAGAGAACCGTTTCTTCAGCGACTTCAAGCTCTTGCCGAGGAGTCGATAGAGTATTACTCATTTCGGTAGAGACTTGAGGAATATCCTCCGTAGAAGGAGGAGTGTGAGGATCAGCCGTCCCGCCTCGACGGCGAAATGGCGTGAGACGCGAAAATACGTCCCGTATGAGGCGACGAGCGGAATCACGGAACTTATCCGCTGCTACCATGTTAGGATCCGAATCCGGATCCATTGTATTATATAAAGAGGAAGCGCTTTGTATTGTAGTCGTAGACAATCTTATAGTTGATATGATCTATTTGGGAGATCCTTTGGCGGAGCACGATAAAGCAATCGATGTTACTTTTTCGTACCAACCAAAATCTGAGCACAAACCATCGGAAAGCGCAAAACGACGACC
>JAHEIO010000299.1 GCA_024639325.1 Gammaproteobacteria bacterium | reverse complement strand
GCATGACTTCTCTGTCATGCGCAAATTCGGTTTCAGAGACGTGGAGTACTTGGATCTCTGCAATACCAACGTTCGGCAATCCGTACCTTCGTGGATGGTGGATGCCGATCTCTGTGCGCAGATGACGTGCGGTTTGCAGCCCGCTGCAAGCCTACCGACGTTGCTCGAACTCGTTCGCTGGATCGAGAACCATCCCGCTGAGGACTTGTAAGTGGGACGGCGTCAGGGCAGCCTCTGGACAAGGATCTTTGCCCCTTGTCAGGAGACATTCATGCCCCGTCCGACTCACGATCAGCGGCCACTGTTGGAACCGTGGCTCGCTTGGCAGCAACTACCCGATGACGTTCGTCAGCGCGTACTCGACGTGCTGACGACTTTCTATCTCGAAACCCTCCACTCGGAGTCAAAGACAGATGACAGTTCATTCGATGATTAAACCACACCAATTCGATCGTAACGCTTATGTTTATCTGCGCCAGAGCAGTCCCGGTCAGGTCCGCAAGAATCGCGAGGGGCGACAACGCCAACAAGCCATGGTCGATCATGTTGCCACGCTCGGTTGGCCGCGAGCGCAAATTGTGTTACTCGATAGAGACACCGGTCAGTCCGGCAGTTCGCAACATGGACGCACTGACTTCCAAACACTTACCGAAGCCATCGTGACTGACAAGGCAGGGCTCGTCGCCGCACGCGAACTGTCTCGCTTGGTCCGCGACAATCAAGACTGGACACACTTGGTGCGGCTCTGCCGTTTTCAAGACGTGCTGTTGGCCGATGAGCACCGGCTCTACAATCCCGCGGATCCTCAAGACCGTATGGTGCTCGGCATCCAAGGCGCCTTTAACGAGTTTGAGCATTCCATGATTCTCGATCGCATGCAAGAGAGCTTGCGACAAAAAGCTCAACGCGGCGAACAATACGACGCTTTGCCGCCTGGCTACATCTGTCGACATGCGCCGCTGTGCGAAAAGCATCCTGATCTCCGCGTGCAACGAGCGATTGAAAAAGTGCTCCAGGGCTTTGAACGTTTTCCCAGCGTCAACCAGTTGTACTTGCATTTGGCGGCGGAAGGGTTTCAATTGCCAGTCGTGCCTAATGGGTGCGATTGGCGCGACGTGCAGTGGGTTGATCCAAGCTACAAACAGATCCTGGAGCTGGTGCGTCATCCGGCATACGCGGGCATCTATGTCCGTGGCCGCCGCAAGGTATTCGTCACACTCGACGAACAAGGACACAAGCAAACGAAATGTCGCCATGTGCCGCGGGGACAGTGGGATGTCTTCCTGGAAGACCACCACGAAGCGTACATCGCCAAGGAGACTTGGGAACGAAACATGGAAAAGATTGCCGCCAATGCCAACGTCCGCGGTGACCTGACCAAAGGCGCGGTGGGTCGTGGCGAAAGCCTGATGGCCGGACTGTTACGCTGTCGCCGCTGTGGCCATCGTCTGCAAGCGCGATATCCGTCCTCTGGTGTTCGCTACTTCTGTGTCGGTGGCCAGCGACAACGAAAGCAACCGAGTGTGAAGTGCCTGAACTTTTACGGCGCGGACCTGGAGACGTTGCTGGCTGAAGACATCTTGGAAGTTGTCGGCCCGGCTGGTGTCGAAGCCGCGCAGCGTGCCGCCGAACGCTTGACCGGTCAATCTCAACAACAACGTCAACTGCTCGTCGACCGCGTGGAAGCATCGCGTGAAGCAGAAGCCCGTGCGGCGCGAGAATACAAACAGACGGACGTAACCTACACTGCAGTTCGTCAAGCATTGGGCGCCGAGTGGGAGGCGGCTTTGGCACGCGTTGCAGAAGGGGAATCGCGTCTGGCAAGGTTCGACCAGCGACAACCTGCGTTGCCGACGCCCTCTCAGCAAGAACAGCTCGCGCATCTGGGCGAAGATGTGCGGCGGCTGTGGGACCACCCGCGTGCCACGGGCAGCTTGAAGCAACAATTGGTGCGCGTGTTGATCAAGGAGATCGTCGCAGACATTGACGACGCGCGAGACGAAGTGATTTTGCTGGTTCAATGGTCGGGCGGTCATCATACCGAGCTGCGCGGACCGCGGACGCTACGCCGTGGTAAGTTGACCTTGAGCGATCTGAAATCGGTGATCGAGACATTGCGCAAAGTGCATGCCGACGGCGCCATTGCGTCGGCGTTGAACCGCGGAGGTATCCGCACGCGCAGCGGTCAGACATGGACGCGTCTCCGCGTCGAGCGTTACCGTCGTCGCGCTGGAATCACCGGCTATGACGCCAATTTGAAGAAGGCTTCGAGTTGGCTGACACAGTCGGAAACCGCTACCCGCTTGGGGATCAGTCCGATGAGTGTGCATCGCCTGGTACGTAGCGGCATTTTGCCGGCGGAACAACCGCAACGCGGTCTGCCGATGGTCATTACAGCTACCGACCTGTCGCTTCCCGAGGTACAACGAGCTGTGATGTCGCTGAAAGCTGGTCATATTCGTCCGCTACCTGACGACCCAAGTCAGTTGAAGTTGTTCTAAACCCCATGTTTTTCAGTGTTTTGTCACCTAGCGCCAAAGGAGTGCATCATGGCACGCAGGCTGAAACCTGTGGCTAT
>JAHEIO010000298.1 GCA_024639325.1 Gammaproteobacteria bacterium | reverse complement strand
CATAGAAGACGCGATAGAGCCCTGGGTGCAGTGCGGAGGCGACCTTGCGGCAGACCGTGGTTTTTCCGGATCCGGCTTCACCGGTGACCAGGCCGATGGCGCGCAGCTCGAGCAAGTGCTTGAGGCGCACTTCAGCCTCGGCCAGGGTTGAAGAGGCGAACAGGTCTTCGGGTTCGGGTGTCAGATCGAAGGGAAAGGCGGTGAAGGTGAAGTGCTTGCGATACATCAGTGATCCTCCTCGGGTTCATCGGGCAGGGTGCGCAGTTTCAGTCCTGAGGGGGGTGGCTCGGGTGCGGGGCCATCGACGTTTAGGGTCCAGGACGGACGGTTGCGTTTAACGAAGCAATTGGCGTAGGTCTGCACCGGTTTGGCTAGTTCGGTCGGTTTGCCTTTGTGGCAGACCTGTACGGGACGTTCGGGTGCGGCGGCGGGATCGAAGCGCAGGGTCACTTTTTCTCCGACCAGGGCGGCGTCGACCTCGTAGACGACGCCATTGAGACTGACGGTGCGGTCTTTTTGTACTTTGCGCTGGGCCTCGAACAGGAACAGATCATCCAGATCCAGTCCGGGTTCGGGGAAGCGCACTGCCTCGCCGGTCTGTGCCCATTGTTGCAGTGGTGTCATACCCTCCAGTCCGCGATGGGGCGCGTGGTGGTATTCTCCCTCGACCCATGTCCACAGACGCCGATTCAATGCGGCGAGACTGGCGGTGCCCTCTTCGTTCAACCGGGTGAGCAGCTGGGCGCGTGCGGTCTTGAACCAGCGCTCGATTTTTCCTTTTCCCTGAGGTCGATAAGGTCGGGCATGGATGAGCGCGATGCCCAGCTTTGCACACACCAGGGCCAGATGCTGGGAACGGTAATGGGCACCGTTGTCGACGTACAACCGAGCTGGCAGTCCGCGGCGCAGCAGAGCCTGCTTGAGCACCGGCAGGAAAGTGCGGGTATTTTCCGCCAATGCGAAGGCGCAATAGGGAATCACGCGGGTGGCGTCGTCGAGCAAAGCGATCAGATAAGTCTTGCGTTTGGTACGGCCTTTGATGAACACGCTGGGCCCGTGCATGACATCGCTCATCCACAGCTCGCCGGCCTGGCGAAAGGCGAAACGGCGGCGATCGGTATCACCGCTGTTGTCCCCGGTTTTGTCCATCAAGCCGTGACGGGCGAGCAGGCGGTGGACGGTGGAACCCGGCAGGGGAAGATCCGCCGGGACTTCGGGGTGTTTGCGCGTTTCGCGGATGACCAGCTGCACAGACAGCGCGGGATTGCCTTCCTTGATCCCGAGCAGGACATCGACGACGGATGCAGGCAGTGAGCGCGACTGGCCCCGGTCGGCACGGGGTTTCGGCAACAAGGCATCGAAGCCGCCGCGCCGGTAGCGTTTGAGCCAGTCCCGGATCGTCTCGGCGGCCACCCGGGTGCGGGTTGTGCCGGGAATGGTGTATTCCCCGGCGGCCTTCTCCGCAATCTTGGCATACAGCCCCTTCGAGCCCGGTTCCAGACGCACCAGGTCGGCAATGAGCCCGTAGCGGAACAGCGCCACCTGTTGGCGATGGTCGGCATCAAAATCGTTCATCGGCTTATCCTCCTCGAATCACACAAGATTGACTGAGCAGGGGAAGCTATACCAACAACGCCGGCGGGTCCGGCCCCGCCGGGTGTTGGTGAGATCGATTGGGTTCACCGCCCTGAGAAGGCCGGGGGCTGAATCCGAGGGGGGCGGGGAGCGACGGCAAATAAGGGGCGGCAATTGACCGCAATACCGGCAGCACACCATCGACGCCAAGATGCTCGGCAAAGGCGCCCAGCAAGGGCTCGCACCCGGCAAAACGCTCAGGCATCAACCCCTTGATCGTGTTCAATGCTGCATGAATGGCCTGAACCCGCCGGCGCACCCAGCGCAGCACACCCGGTAACTCGATCTCAATACGTAGTCCCGAACACGCCGCCTCCAGACTCCTGGCCTGCTCGACCCGACCAACCACCGCTTCCACCTCGGCCAGGGTGCCCGGCAACCGCGCCGACAAACAGTCCGGCAACAGACTGAACGTGCAATGACCCCGCCGGCAGTACCAGCGGGCTATGCGGGTTCCGGGCGGGAAGCAACGTTCATAAGTGCCGTTGCGCGTAAAACCACAGCCGCCCTCGGGGTGTAACGGACAGTGCTTCAGACTTGCATTACGCCAGGCCTTTTGGGTAACGTACTCCTCGCCGGTAAGGTCACATTCATAGCGAATTTGCACCGGCCATGGGCCCGCACGGCGTCAACCGTGGCGGGCCCCTCGTTATTTAATCGTTGCCTATTGTGCCGGACCCACTGATGAATTGCCTGACGGTAAAATAACCGGAAAAAACAATCCCCTTACGCTGACCTCTCTACGCTACCGGTGACACCCGTTCCCCGGTGAAATAATGCTCCCCATTCATGCCGGTGAATTGCAATCTAGGGAGAGAAACAACAGCCCGACGCCACCTTAAACCTGCCGGTCTACCTCAATGACGACGTGCTCAGCGTTCTGCAGCGCAAGGCGAAAGAAAAAGGTATCGAGGTCAACGAGCTTGTCAACGACATGCTCAAACA
>JAHEIO010000118.1 GCA_024639325.1 Gammaproteobacteria bacterium | reverse complement strand
GGGCGAACGTCGCGCTGGTTTCCGTCCCGTTCATTGTCATCTTGAAGGAGATGGGGTCGCCGGAGACGCCATCGCGGACGATGCGCCGCTCGCGGCACTGTTTCGCCTCGAATGCCTCGACAGGTGTTTCGCCCGACAGGCGATAGATCAGGGTTCCGGGACTGGTGCTGAAGGTCTTGGGGCACAGTGCATAGTCGCCCGAGTAAAAGTCGATCGCACAGTAATCGGCCGCACGTTTCAGGTCGCCGGGAGAATAATTTCCGTCCGGCGCCGGCTCAATCGCCACGCAGTTTTCCCTGGAGCCACCGGGCGTATCATGAACGACGGATGTGCCCGCAATACCGTCGGCTGCCTCCGCGGCGCATGGCACTGCTGCGAGAAAAAGGTATAGCAGAGCGATGGATGTCGGTTGATGCGCATTCTTCACGATTTGAACTTCCGAACGACACACCTGGTAGAGGACAGGCGGTACTGAGGATGTTGTCGGTGGCCGACAAAACGCGGGCATCCGTGCCTGGCTAACGGTGTTCGATGATAAAACGAAACCCCTGACCGCGAACGAATCAGGGGTTTCATCATTTGACGGTCCTGACTATCAGGCGAATCGTCGACGTATCGCCAGTCCGATTCCGCCAAGGCCTACAAAGAGCCCGCCCAACAGACCGACAAGCGGCAACGGGCTGGCAGTTGTCGGCAGCACATCTGCTGTCGGCTCGGACTTAACTGAAGAGATGACCCTGACAGGGCCACTGCTTTCGTCAATATGGTGAATGGCATGGTGCGCCACTTGGTGAACCGTGACATACGCGGTTATTTTGTCACCACGGTTCAGATCGCGAGTTCGAACGTCGCGGCCATCCATGTTGAAACGGAAATCCGCTGGGACGTCGTAAGTGTAGATGCCGCCGTGGTCATAGCGAACGGTCAGTCTATTCCCGCGCGCGCTGCGAACGGTCGCGTTGTACACGTGAATTTCCCGGTCATCGCCCAGTGAAATCGTACGCTCGGGCTTATCCGGAAATACAAGGTTTTCCGACATCTGTGCGAGCGCAATACCGCTGCCGAGCGTAAGACCCGCGAGGCACACGCCAACATGGCGTAGCATTGAAGAAACAGAAATTGACATTTTTACTCTCCCTGACTTGTGTTATTAAATTAACGATTAAGTGGCTGAGCGCCAATATTGTGCTGCCCTGCCGGGTATTACAGCTTTGAATGAAATCTCCTATTGGATGCGTACAACTTTTCAAGATTACCATGTCTATAATTACAACGACGGCGTGTTACCAATTGTTACGAGACGTCGAAGCATCAATGGCGGATCGCTCGCACGATAAAGCGCTGTGGCGCAGACCCGGTAAAATAAAATGGATAGCAGGTGACGAGCGTCAGCACGCTTTCATCTGTTGGATCGAGTACATAAATGTCCTCCGGATAGACGATGGAAATATCATCAATCCGGTAGTTCAGGGTTCCAGCCAGTGTCTCGACCTCAATCAGATCGCCAATCTGCACATCCTTCAAGGCGCGAAAGTATCCGTCGCGATGGGCCGCGATACCTACGTTGCCAGGCGAGCCGAGCGATGCCGTGCCCTCAATCAGCCCTGCACCCCGGGTCAGGTTGGCTTCCTGCGTGCCATAGAATAACGGAAGCTTCATATCGACCGACGGAATCCGCATGATGCCCTCTGGCACGTCGTCCGCATCTGCTTTGCGGCTGTATTTCTCATATTCCGCGATTCGCTTCGCGGACCAGAGCGTCGTATCAGGTGTGTCTGCGGCTCCTGCCAGCAGGACCGGATCGGCGCTTCCCGCAGACATCGGGCCATCGTCGGGCTGATGCTCTTCGACGACCATCGTAGGTGTCGCCAAGGCGACCTGCATGGCCTGTTGCTGAGCGTTTCGCGCCGACTCGAATGCGGCGATTCCCTGTTCGTGACCGCGTGATGCAGCAACCTGACTGAAACCATAGAACAGCAGCAGCACGGTGCCTGCACCGATCAGGAGAATACTGACTTGCTGTAACAGTCGAAGCGCCATTGCGTTGCCGTTAGTCCCTTGATCCCTGGACTGCAGGAATCTCAGCCGAGCCGATACCCGGATCGGACGGGGCGACGGCCCGATGACCGCCGAACAACAGCGATGCAATAAACATCATCTTGATCGCCTGCCACGTCGTTACCGTATTGACGCCGAGAACTTCCGGCAACGTTGAATTCCAAAGCACGCGCAGCAGGAATCCAAGGACGGTCAGGATGAGCAGACCGATGACCAGGCCTGCGACAGCGGCGATGAGTGTGGCTGGTTCTATAATTATCTCCTTTTAAGATCTGACAGACTAGCGACCTTAGCCAATGTTGTTGTAGTTGTTGCGGTAATTATAGTTGTTGTCGTAATTGTCGCGCCGGTGATCTTCTTGCGCTTCGAAGGTGGAGGTAAGCTAATAAAAAATGCCGCTGCCGTCAATTGTGAAGAAAAGCGAAGGTGGCGGCGGACGAGGTTATCAAATTTCCGGAATCTTCTACACCGCTTCTGCCCGCCGCAAGTATGATGATGTTCGGCAACGCACGAGCCGACGGCCGCCGCTACAGACTTGACCTATTGCAGCCAACGTCGGGGATGATGGCAAGAGCACGATTGAGAGGTCGACAACCCGGACTATCGTCAAAGCCGTTTCGACCGCTAAAAATCAAAATATTCAATCAGGCCCAAACGCAACTCCTCGCACGCTGGCTCATGTGGGAAAGGCGAGAGGAGCGCGGTTGCCGAACGCGCACAGATTGATCGCGGTTGCATCGAACTCGTCGGTGAAGAGGTGAGCGTCACAGGCGCAGTGCGCACAACGGATGCTCGCGATCGTGTCGTTATCGCGGCACGGCGCGCCACCTCCGGCGAGTCCGTTTTCCTGGTGTTTCTTCTCGACTGATTGTTGCCCTGTAGCCGCGGTGGCCCGGGCCGGGCGCCCCGAGGGGCGTGGCCAGTGAGCCTGGTTTTCTCGCAGCGATCCATGGGCGTGCGCGAACCGGCTTGACAACCCTGCTGCAGCAGGCAAAGTGCACGGTCAGGCTCAGGCCGGCGCGCAATTGCGCGTCAAATCTCAGGCACCTTCACCATAAGTCATTTACGAATATGCGTTTCCCGTTTCTAAAACGCCGCTCCTTCTACATCCCGTTTGGCATTGCCGTAGTGCTGGGCATCCTGTCGGTCATCGTGTTCAATCCCGATTTCCAGAAGAGCCAGCTACTCAAGCGCCTGGGTCCGGCAGTCGATTCGCTCGAGATCGGTCGCGTGCATATCACGCCGTGGAGCACTGAATTCGACGACGTCTCTGTTGGATACGAGGGCGGCGAGTTCCACGTTGATGCCGGGCGCATTCGCTATGGACTCGGATCGCTGATCTTCAGAAAGATCAACGTCAAATTGCTGTCTTTGCAGGGCGTGCGCGCGGATCTGACCAGCTTCAACCCGCCTGAAAAGGCCGACGTGCCGGATGCGGATGCGGCGCCTGCAGCCCCGTTCGCTGGGCTTCTCGCCACGCTGGAGACCGGGTTCGGGTACGTCCTTGGGGAGATCGAGGTGGACGCCGACGCTCGCCTGCCCGCGGGCCAGTTGCTAACGGCCGTGCTGAGCGGCGGCAATATCCGTCCTGAAACGACGGGTAAGCTCGGATTCGATCTGCGCCTGCAAACCGGATCGGGCGACGACCATGTCGACCTCGACGGCAGCGTCCTGTTCGATCAGCTCACCCGCGGACGCTTCAATGCTATCGAAGCCACGCTCGTTATGCAGGCCGCGCTGGCCAGCCTGCCCCAAGCCGAGCGGGTGGCCGTGAACCTTGGCGTGTCGCCGGCCGGTGGCGACGCGGCGGGACCGGCGGATGCCAAAAGCCGCGGGCAAGCGTCGTACGTGCCGGAGAGCATTGCCATGTCGGTCAATTTGAACGATAGCGAAGGCGCAAGCCGCGCGACGCTTGAACTCCTGGGCATCTACGACGGCAATGGCGGCGAATTTCGTGGCGACTACCGACTGGCGGCGAACGAGCAGCTGGTACAGCCTTATGCGGCCGACCAGGTGATTGCACCCGCTAACGAAACGCTGTCTGGTGAGATCGCGTTCAACCTGGCGAGCCTGACCGGCGACATGACCGTCAACAGCGAACTCCTGGTGACCGAACTGCAGACTACATACGGCAGCGACCAGCTGCCGGAGCGCCTGCAGATGCAAAGCGACTTTCGGGTCTCCGTCCTGGCGGATGGACATCTGCGCATCGATAAACTGGAGACGGCCGTGGGAACCGGCGAATTGCCCGCGATGACCTCCAACCTGGCCGGCGACCAGACAATCGCACTGGACGACGTGGGCGCATTTCTGCGCCAGGACAACACACTGCTGTCGTTCGAACTACCCGGCATACCGCTGGTATGGCTAAATTTCTTACTGCCCGGGTACGAGGTTGCGGACGGAGCACTGACCGGCGCATTCGTCGTAACGACCGACACGGCCGGCTCAATCTACCTCAAGCCGCAGCGTCCTCTGACGGTCGCCGGCCTGAAGGTCAGCAAGGCCGGGCAACCTTTGTTTGACAGCCTCAACATCGAACTGTCGCCCGTATTGAGCTACACCGGAGAGTCACTGCGTCTGGCCTTAGAACAACTGGAGATCCGCAGCGATCAAGGCGTCATCGCGACCGCGGACACGACCCTCGATGTACCGTTGTCCGGCGCGCAGGACGGCAGGCTGGATGTTGATGCGCGCGCGCAGATCCACCTGCGCGATCTAACACGGATTCTGGAGGCGTCGCCGGCCGGCCGGCCGACTCTGCCTGAAACGCTCGACCTGACCTTCAAGGCCAGCGTCATGCGGCAAGACAGCCGCACGCAACTCGAACGGCTGGATGCCGATCTTCTGGCCTCCGGCGGCAACCGGCTTGTCCGGCTGGCACTCCTGCAGCCCATCGCCTTCGAGGAGACGCCGCAGGGCAGCAGAGTGGCCAACTCCGCTGGCGAGCTGGCCACGTTCAATGTGAGCGACATCGATCTGGGCTGGTTTTCAGCCTTCGTACCGGGGGGGTCGCTTGCAGGCATGCTGCGCCGTGCCGACTTCACTCTCGCCGTTAACGAATCCGGCACGGTCGCGATCACGCCGGACCGACCTTTCCGCGCCGAAGCGGTAACAATGGCCACGGCATCGGCGCCGCTTCTGGACAATATAGGCGTCCGGGTCAGCCCGGTAATCCGCATCGGCACCGATCGCATCGATCTGAGTTACCAGGATCTGGAACTGGCCGGCGATGGCGTAGTAATAGCAAGCGGAAGCGGCACAGTCCGCCTCGGGCGCGCCGACGGTACGCTGGTGACGGAAGGCCGCGTCGACGCAGACCTGATGAGTCTGGCGCGGCAACCGCTGGTCGCCAGCCTGCTGGGCGCCGAGCTCAATGCTCCGGTGCGCTTCGAAGCCGACTATCGACTCGCGCAGGACGCCGACGGTATCGACATCAGCCGGCTGGCAGCAAATGTGTTCTATGATGACGCGGAGCCAAAAATCGCCGTGCTCGCGACCAGCCGCATTCGCGTACGCACCCGCCTGGCGGCTGAGGCGCCCGCCGCCGGCCAGGCACGCGGAGAGCTGGCGCTGACAATTCGCGAACTGACGGCGCAACCTTTCGCTGACATCCTCGCGGCGCGCGGCCTGTCGTTCAGCACCGCGAACGGCCAGGTAGTGCTGTCGTCGGACGGCAACACGATGCGCGTCGCCACCGAGGGGCCCCTCGAGATCAGTGGCATCGCCGTGCGCGGCGCTGAAGGAAGCCTCGTGGAGCCGTTTTCCGTAGCGCTCGATGTTGACGTTGACGTGCAGGGTAAGATGTTGACGGCGACACTCGACCCATTTAGTGCGTCCTTTGCCAACACTGAATCGAAGACAGCGGTTCTTGGCAAAGCCAGTATTGAGCTCGACGGCGCGGCCGAGACCGTTCGCGTGTCCTCCCTCGTTGGCGAGGTCGCGGTCTGGCTGCCGGCCATACTGGGACAACCCGCGCTGATGCCAGGCAACAAACTCACGGACGGCAACCTGCGCGCCGACCTCGACCTGGCCGCAGACGGTCGCGTCGCGTCGACCGTGGTCGTCGACGGACTCAAGGCCGGGGTGCAGCTGCCGCTCGAATCGATCAATGCAACGTTGGGTGGCACGCTGAACACGGACGGAAGTTTCGCGTTGACGACGCCGGTGACGGTGACGGGCAAATCGGGCACCAGCGCCGTGGATATTCAGGCCACGCGCGGTGGCCTGGAAGACTCGAGCCGTGGTCTTGCGATATCTGCCAGCGGCGCCGTGCTGTATCTCAACGACATTCTCAATACCCTGCACGCCATCGCCGGCCAGCAACCCGTCGCCAGCCCGGGCGGCGACGCAGACGCGCCCGTCGCCGACGAAGTGATCGCCGACAACCGGCAGCCAGATCTGCAGCCATTCTGGAGCCAAACGGGTGAAGGTCTGGCCGTTAACGTCGACGTGCAGCAGCTGTTCTACACTGACTATTTTGTACTCGACGGTTTGACAGTGCGCACAAGGATCTCGCCGCAGCGGGTGGCGCTCGAAAATCTGCGGGCGAACTTCCACGATAGCCCGATGGCATTCGACGGCACGTTGGATTTCGCGCCGGGACCGGCACCGTATGATTTGAAACTCACGGGCCGTGTCGATCAGCTCGATCTGGCCACCTTCTATCGCGAACTCGCGCCGGATTCGAAACCTCGCGCCGAGGGATTGTTCGACTTCAGGATCGATGCATTCGGCCAATCGCCGAACATGCCGCAATTTCGCAACGAGCTGTTTTTCGACATGTCCGCAAATAGCCGCGACGGGGTTTTTCGACTGCTTGATCCCGACAGCGCTATCGTGGCCAGCAGCACCGGCTTCACCGGCGCCCTCGGCGAGGTGGTGTCGTATGTGCCGACTGGTTTGTTCGGTCTAGGCGCCGTGCCGCGCCTGGTCCGCTACATCAAGGAAATCCAGTATGACCGGGTCAGGGTGGAACTGATCCGCGGCGAATCGCGTGACGTGCAGGTTCGCCAATTCGTTGTGCAGAGCGACGAGGTGCTGATGACCGGCAGCGGCGGTATCGAGTACCAGGAGGGCACGGACATTCTGCAAAGCCCTCTGGCGCTCGAGGCACGGCTCGACATGCGTGGCGAGGGCGCCGCCATCATGTACGACATGGATCTTCTGGGGTCGGAGATGAATCGCTGGAACTATTGGGAAGGCCCTGAAATCCGGTTTTGGGGAACGCCGGCGATCATGCAGAGCAATCTGTCCGACGTCATATCTCAGGCGGGCAAAGGCATGGTGTTCGGCGGAGTTTCGCGTCCTGTCTCCGGCCTGATTGGCAACGCCCGTCACCGTTGGTCCAGCGAAAAAGAACCGCCGCTCGAATACGACGGGTCGCCCGACGGCGGCGCGCAGGATGCACTCGGCCAGTCTGAGGATCTCGATGAAAGCGCGGATCTCCCGGTTTCGCCGGACAGTGGCTGAGGACCCGGCGGGTCAACTCAAGTCTTGCGCCCCCGCGCCGGCCTCACCATCGTTTTGGCTACCTTTTTCGGGAGAAGGTCAAACAGGCAGGCAAGCGACGATCCCGCGGTTCTGAGGAGTCGCCGCTCGTGGACGGGAACGCAGACCTGCTGTCCATGAGAGACAGGTCGCCAGCAGCAATGTAGAAGGCGGCCACGGAGATTATCGAGAAGCAACGAGCTGCATTCGTTTGACTCGGATCAGCTATGGCTGGTCTCCTACGTGTCAGTCGCCGTAGATTAACGCTTCGGGTATCTCGTAGTGCTCATCATCCACGCTGATCAGGAACAGATCGGCTCGTTTCTCGTAGCTCATCGATGCTCTGGCACTTGAGGTCACCGGGACCCCGGCTTCGAAGAGAATCTGGCGTTCCTCGCCGTCGCCGATCGCTATCCATACTCCAGCGTTGCCCGGGCCGCTGCGAATCACACCAACAAGGCAGTCGCGGGTGGGCTGTCCCTCCGTTTTCGTGCAGCTGATTGACGCGGTAGCGTCGAAGGTGTGGCGCTCCGTTGATGCTCACGCAGAGTAGCGTCGCATCTCGAACTCCAGGTCGCGGCACTGATTAGCATCGACTATGAAACCGACGCTCTAAGACCTGTTCGGGCATGGTGCCGAGTAAGCGTAACTGAGTGATCTAACGTAAACGGTGCTAATTGAGCGCCTTTCCTGCCCTGTTGGCTGGTAGACAAAAAAACGAAGCCCCGCCCCGCGAACGGAGCAGGCGCTTCTTCATGAGGCAGTTTTAACTGTTAGGCGAAGCGCCGACGGATCGCAAGTCCAAGCCCGCCGTCAGTCCCTGGTTGCCTGGGCTACGGGAGTTCCGGCCGACCCGGCGCCCGGATCGGGCGGTGCAATGACGCGATGACCGCCGAACAACATGGATGCGATAAACATGATCTTGATTGCCTGCCAGGTGGTTACCGTCTTGACACCCAAGACGTCTGGTAACGTTGAATTCCAAAGCCAGCTCAGCAGCAGACCGAGGATGGCCAGAATGATCAGGCCCATGACAAGGCCTATGGCGGCGCCGACGATTGTTGCTGGTTCCATGGTGATTACCTTCGATCAGGACTTCGCGATCAGCGTCGAATCATCAAAGGTCTCGCCGGCCGTGCGATTGGCAAGCGCAACTGCCGCGCCGAGGCAGGTACACAAGTGCAAAATCAAGGTACAACGGAGTCTTCACGTGCAGTATTCCCTATCGGGTGTTTTCAGCCAAAACCTGAGCGGACCGGGGACCGCAACAATATCGTTACGATCCCACCGGCCCGATGAGCTTATTCGTCGATGCCGTACTCGGCACGCGACAGGCATCCGTTTTCATCCTTGTCGGCAACAAGCAGGGAAACATACAGCGATGCCTGGAAGGTGCCCATCTCGACGTTATCCGGCCGCACCAGGTTTTTGCTGAAGTCGAATGCCTCCGGGTGTTCCTCGCCGGCGAGGACCCCGTCATGGTTGAGGTCCAGTGAATGGAACACGAGGGCACCTCGATTTCGAAGTTCCTCCCAGCTGACGCACTCGTCGCCGTCCACGTCAGCCAGCGTAAACTGATCGACAGTATCTTCTTCTTGCGCCTGAACCTGCGCCGTCGCTCCGAGCGAGATCAAGAGAACGGCCAATATCTTCATGGTATTTGAAAATTTCATCGCTTCTTTCCTTATAAGTATTCGGGTACGACACGGACTAGTCGCGTTCTACCTCAAACGTTGCACGGCAACCGTTTTCGACCCAGATGCCGCGACGATCGTATCCCCAGTCGTCACCATGACGGCATGAGGACTTGGAAAGCTGGCGTAACAGGCGCACGTGATTGTGGCGAATGTTGGCGCGGCAATAATTGTAGCGACTGCCCTGCGACTCGCAGGTTACCGTCTGGTTTCGGTCATAGCGGTCGTTGTAATGATCATAATGATCGTCGTTATGACGATAGTCGTAATTGTCGTCGTAATTATCGCGCCGGTGATCTTT
>JAHEIO010000297.1 GCA_024639325.1 Gammaproteobacteria bacterium | reverse complement strand
GATGCAGAAAGGAGTACTATACGCGGCGGATGCCACGAGTGATTTTTCCGTACACCCCTCATCATATTATCCCGCGCGGAACACCCGGACCCGGTCGCACTCGGAACAAAAAATAAATCTGTCCCCTTTTTTACCACCACATTCCTGGGTAGAACAAGCTAGGACGTCGCAACTCGTGCCCTGATCACTTTGGGCGTGGGCGTTTGCATCGCCTGCCAAAGATCGTAATCGGATTGCATCCTTAGCCAGCTCTCGGCACTCGGGCCGTGCTTCGGCCCTCCTAACCATGCTTCCAGTCGACGCGCCATGTCCGCCGAAATGCCCGACTGCCCATTGATCAAACGCGAAAGGGTCACTCGGGCGACGCCCAGTTGCCTCGCAGCTTCCGTCACCGTAATACCCAAAGCCGGCAAGATGTCTTCGCGGATCGTATCGCCCGGGTGCGGTGGATTAAACATTCGTCCCATGTTCTTTGCCTCTTTAGTGATAGTCTCGATAGTCGACCAATATCGCGTCTTCGCCTTCGAACCTGAAGGTCAATCTCCAGTTCCCGCTTACCCAAACGGCCCAATGCCCCTCTTGGTCACCCTTGAGAGGATGCAGCTTCCAACCGGGCACATTCATATCCTGGGGATGAAGAGCTACATCCAATCGCTGTAGTTGGCGCGCGAGTTTCGAGGTATGTGCCGCTTGAATCCCCGCCTTGGTTCCTTTGAGGAAGAAGCGCTCGACACCCTTGTGGCGAAAGCTCTTGATCACTGCGTGACTGTATCGCGTTACGATACACGAGTCAACTCGCATTGGGGACGAGCACGGATCAGATCAATAATCTCCCATGCTCAAAAAACCATTGCCGGTGCAGTGCCGCTACTGACCAGATCCGCCAGGCGTCGTTATCTCCTTACCTACTTGACTCAACGATAGCCATTCTAAGCCTGGCAACCTAATTCAGAAGGGAGTGCTATATGTATATCTGTCCCCTACTTACGATACCCTTCTCATTTAGCAGCGACACGAGCTCGGCCGGATGAACGGCGAGTCCGACGTTGAGGAACTGGTGCTCGCGTACCGCTCGCTCGCCGCTCCGAGCCTCCGGGGAAAAGCCGAGATCGAGATGGTGGGTGCGGCTCTGGATTCCCCACAGCCGGCCCCGGGCATCGAAGACCGGCCCGCCGCTTTGGCCCCTCAGACCGGGTGACGACGTTTCGATAAAAACCGGCTTGTCGTCACCGGGTTTACGGACCTGCCGGGTGAAAATCCCCTCGATCGGGAACAGCGGCGGGGGGAGCATGCCTGAGGGAAGCACGAAACGGTCCGCCGCGGCGTCCCACTCGGTCTGCAGATGGTGAAAGGGATAGCCGAGGCGGCACAGGCTGGTGCCCGGCCGCAGCCGGGCCGGGTCCACGATCTCCGGGTAGATTTGCCCCGGGCGAGGCTCGAAATTCGTAAGGCGACCAACCGCCAGGTCGGCGCCTTCGCGCACGTGCACCGTGACCATCTGCGGGTTGTCCGATCCCCACCAAAACGACTGGTTGACGATCCAATCGGGATTCGGGTGGAGATCCTTCGCGCCCTTCGCCTTTGCACCCTTAGTGCGACCGGCTGCGATGGCCTCCTGGTAAGCCGCGATTTCGATGGCATGCCGACTCCAGACCATATGCGGGGAGATGATGTGGGCCGCGGTGGCGAACCAGCCCTCGTCGTTGAGAATCACGAAGGCCGCCAGGTCGGAGCTGACCGCGCCGCGCCAGGAGCGGGTCGAGATCACGACCGGGAATGTGTAGGTAGATGCTTTCTCGTAGGCGTCGGCAAACATCAAAAAGAGGACAGATCTATTTTTTTATTTATCATCGTATACACCGGTCACCTGGTTCAGAAGGGAGTGCTATACGCGGAGGATGCCGCGAGTGATTGTTCCGTGCAGACCTCATCACATTATCCAGCGCGGAACATCCGGACCCGGCAGCCCAAGGGAAGGACAAATAAATCCGTCCCCTTTTTGTTGTTTTCCCAGTTATCCGATTAGACCGCAACGTCTAAAAGTGCCTTAGGATTCTTGTGTGCGATTAGTAATAGCATACGGGCGGGGCCTGAGGGAACACGGCGCCCTTGTTCCCATTCTTGAAGTGTTCGTACAGAAACGCCTAGTAAACTCGCAAACTCGGATTGAGATAGGCCGACTCGCGCACGTGTTTCTGCAATCGGCGGGTAATTAACAATTCGACCAATCTCCCCGCGTTTTATCTGGCGAATTCCTTCCAAAATTTCTTCGCCAATTTCTCTGTCTTTCTTACTCGTCATCTTCTAACTCCTTCCGGATCTGCCGCAATACGTGCGCCGGAATATTTTCCGCTACGTACTTCGGATATAACGTAAGCATCCAAATCACACCTTGACGAGAACGCAAATAGTAAATGACACGTAATCCGCCTCGCTTCCCTCGTCCGGTCATCGCCCACCGGATTTTCCTTACGCCTCCGGAGTTCGGAATGATAGCCCCAGCTTCGGGATTCTCGGAGAGCGCTACCTGTAATTTAAGATATTCATCGTCCGATAAATATTCGCTTACCAAGCGGGTAAAAACTGG
>JAHEIO010000296.1 GCA_024639325.1 Gammaproteobacteria bacterium | reverse complement strand
CGATACCCGCGGCACCGTGCGCACTTTGGCGGCCATACCCCCAATTTCTATGCCCCGCGCGATATGCCGCGCCATTTGCCTGATCGAGCCGTGCCGGCTGTAGTAAAGCACCAGCGCGTGCCCGCCGCCGGTCACAGTATCTCCAGCACGTTTTCCGGCGGTCGCCCTATTGCCGCCCTGCCATTGCACACGACTATGGGCCTCTGCATGAGAACGGGATGTTCGATCATGGCGTCGATCAGCTGATCTTTCGGCAGCGTCGGGTCGTCAAGTCCGTTCTCCCTGAACACCGATTCCCCGCTACGGATAAGTTCTTTGGGATCCAGGTCGAGCATCTGCAGGATCCCGGCAAGCTCCTGGTGCGTGGGTGGAGATTTAAGATACTCGATGATGCGTGGTTCGATATTTTTGGACTGGAGCAGGTCGAGGGTTTTCCGGGATTTGGAACAATTGGGATTGTGATAGATAACGACTTGCAAAACTTCACCTGTGCTTGAATTCATGAAACATTTGATTACATTCGATACAGTACTTGTGTTGTTGACAGTACTCAGGTGTGATGGTAGTTTGCGCCCGTGTATTGTTCAACCAAAAATAGGACATCGTTGGGAGGTTAACGAATGATTTCAGCTAACAGCGCACTTAAATTGCTGACAGCAGGCATTGCCGCGGTTACCGTTGCATCCGGCTGCGCCACGGCAAAGAAGGGCGAAATGGCGGCGGCGGCGGCGGCGTCCACTGCTTCAACAGCCGCAGCGGCGACCCCCATGTCTCCCGAAACCTACACCGTCAAGCAGGACGATAATTTGTGGCACATCGCCGGGCTAGAAGTGGTCTATGGCGACAGCTTCGACTGGCCGATAGTCTTCAGCCACAATCGAGCGCAAATAAAGGATGCGGATCTGATCTTTCCCGGTCAGGTATTCAACATCCCACGCGAGTTCGCGCCCCGGGAAGTGGCAAACGCCCGTGCTCATGCCAGGAACCGTGGTGCCTGGTCAGTAGGTCCAGTCGAGGCAACGGATACCGCGTTTCTGGCCGCAAATCCGATCTAGCTTCACAACCCACTGTTTACGAGCAAAAAGGCCCCTCCAAGCGGGGCCTTTTTTCATCTGGCAGATGCACGTGGTTGAAAACGCATTTGTCAACGCCGGACGCTTCGCCAGGCGCGTGTGGCATCGTTTCTTCGAAGATCACGTTCAGACCAACGCGGCGGCCCTGGCCTTCACTACGGTGCTTGCCCTGGTGCCCGCGGCAGCAGTCACGTTTTCCATGCTCTCGGTGTTTCCCGTATTCCAGGATTGGTCACAGGAACTGGAGAGTTTTGTTTACGATAATATGGTTCCGGCTACGGGCAGACTTGTCCAGTCTCAACTTCAGGAATTCATTGGGCAAACCGGTAGGCTGACGGCGTTTGGTCTGCTATTCCTTTTTGTAAGTGCGCTGCTGCTCTTGTTCACGATAGAAGAGACACTCAACAAGATCTGGCGTGTTGAAAACAGCCGGCGCGTGGTGCAGAGGCTCTTGTCCTATTGGGCGGTCCTCACGTTAGCACCGCTGTTGATGGGCGCCAGTCTGTCACTCACTTCCTATCTGGTTTCCACTGCACTGCAGGGGGAAGGTAATGTGGCCGAAGCACGTAGATGGTTTCTGAGTCTATTGCCATTTTTGTTCGAAGCCATGGCTTTCGTGCTTCTCTATACGGTGGTTCCCAACAAGCCCATTCGCTTTCGACATGCCCTGGCCGGAGGTGTCGTCGCGGCGGTAATGTTCGAGATTACGAAACGGGGCTTCACATGGTACATATCAAATTTCCACAGTTATGAGGTCATTTACGGCGCCCTTTCCTCCATACCCATCTTTCTGCTGTGGATTTATCTCTCGTGGCTGATTGTTCTGATAGGCGCTGAATTGACCGCGGTTTTCGGCGAGGCTCGAGAGTCTGTCGACCAGCCTGCGGGCTAGCCCGCATTTCTCACCAGGCGGCTTTAACTTATTGCTAGGCACTTACCATGCCAGGTCATTTGGTTTTGACTAAAAAAATGTCAGTATCTTCAACGCCTATCCCGGCGCTAGCTGGTCCAGGCCCCGCTGCACTTGGGCTTCATTCGATCCATAGCTCCGGCTATGCATCTCACTGCAGCCCGGCGTTCATCGGCACCTGTCCTGCGCCATCGCTCGGGATCCTGGTGAGAAACGCGGGCTAGATATCGATCAGGTGGAATTCGAACCAGTCGTAGTGGGGGCTGCGCTCCAGTAATTTGCTAATCTGCGCGGTTTTGGTGACTTTGCCGTCGTCTACCATCAATTTTCGACCGCTTCCGTAGGTGCCGGGCGGGGTTAGCAGTGAGGGAAATCGTTTCGCGCCGCTGCCACCTGGAACAAATATGCCTCGCTTGAAATTGGCCCCGGAACTGTCCGAAACGTCGATCGGGTTGATCGCGGCGGGTCGACAGTCGACGCCCAGCTGCTGGATACCGGTTCGGAGTTCTGTATCGTTTATGCAGACCCACCGGACCAGCCCCGCCGACCATCTCGCGTTTCCGCGATTGGTCCGGTAAGCAACGACTTCCCCGATCCGAATCAAC
>JAHEIO010000042.1 GCA_024639325.1 Gammaproteobacteria bacterium | reverse complement strand
ATAAATCCCGCAGCTTTCGGACGGCGGTGCGTAATTTCTACGCCAGTTTCCTGGCCGCCCGACACGTCGCCCAGAATTCGAACAAGTATTTCGGCAACATCAAGGCCGACGATTCATTCAGGCATTCCATCGTCGTGCTCAAAAATGCCACATCCGTTGAGCGCGCAACCCGGGTCTTCAAGGTGTCGACAGCCAAACTCAAGCGGTTGAATCCGGCGTTGACCAGCAATGTATGGAAAGGGTGGCGCCTTATACCGGACGGGTATTCACTTCGATTGCCCTACCGCGAGGACAGTTGGCGGAAGCAGCTGGTAAAACTCGAAACGATGAAACCGGAAAGTCCGCTGCTCAGTGGCAATCAGTACGTCGTGGTAAAAGGAGATACGGCGTGCGAGATTGCAAGGGCAAACGGGGTAAAGTGCCGTGACCTGATCCAGCTCAACAATCTGGGCCGGCGCGCTTTCATCCGGGTCGGGCAAAAACTTGAAATACCGGCCAGGGCGGGCACGGACACGGCGGTGGCGAATGCCGAGAAGAAGATATCCAAGGTTGCGAAATCAGAGTGGCAGACACTCGACAACAGCGAAAAATCCAAGAACACGGCCTCCGTAAAAAATGCCTCCGCGCCTGCAGCCGCGCCCGAGCCGGTTGATACTTCCGGCGTCTATCGGCGCTTGATCGACAGCATCTCGGTGGACGTCACCTCCGGAAGACAGAACGGCAAGTACATTTTCAGTATCGCTGTTCAGCCGGAGGAAACCATGGGCCACTATGCGGACTGGCTCGGCATCGGAAGTACGCGTCCCATTCGAAAACGCAACGGGATGCGGAGCAGCCAGCATCTCATCGTGGGCAGAAAGATCATTCTCCCGCTAAAAACAGACGAACAGCTGCGGGCTTTCGTGGCCCGGCGGAAGGAATTCCACCGCACGCTCGTGGATCAGTTCCAGCAGCACTACGAAATTCTCGGTATCGACCAGTACGTCGTTAGAAACGGCGACAGCATGTGGAAAATCTCCCAGAAGCTGGAACTGCCGTATTGGGTATTGACCAATCTGAATCCCAACGCCGGTCGTCCCGCGATAGGGGACAAGCTGATCGTCCCGGTGGCGAAAGCGCGCAAGCCGTCGAAGGAGCCGCCCAGCACGCAGGGCGGTTGATCTACTTGTTTCTCAGGCCCCTGTGCACAAGCCCGGAACCGAACCGTTCATTGATGCTGTCGGCAACGCTGTCGATTTCGTGCTGCTTGACCCGGAAGCCGTCGAATAGATCTGTCTGTTCATAGAGGCCATGGTCGAGGCCGCTGACGCCGACACCCAGCAGGCGGACGGGGTCCGACCTGTCTGCCAGCGCTTTAGTCAGCAAAGCGCGGGCCGATTGCCAAATCTCCCTCGTGATGTTGGTCCCCTTGGCCAAGGTTTGCGAGCGCGTGATGGTCGCGAAATCCGAGTATCTCAACTTGATATGAATGGTGGCGGCACAGCGTTTGTGCCGACGCAGCCGGGTGCCCACCTGTTCGGCCAGGCCGAGCAGCACCGCCGCCAGCACCTCCCGGTCGGCTTCGTCTTGTGCAAAGGTCGTTTCGTGAGATATCGATCTGGCCTCGGTGTCGGTGACAACCGGTCGCTCGTCGATCCCCTGCGCAAGCAACCATATGTGCCGTCCCCATGTGCCGAACCGGGTTTCGAGAAAGGTCACCGGCCGCTTTCGCAGTTGTTCGAACGTCGACACGCCGAGGTTGTGCAATTGCCGTTCACCTGATTTACCGACACCCCAGATCTTGCGGACCGGAAGGGGGTCCAGAAGAGACTGCGCTTGTTCCGGGTCGACCACGACGAGCCCGTCAGGCTTGTCCAGGTCGCTGCAGAGTTTGGCAATGAATTTATTGGACGCGATGCCGACGGACGCAGTGAGGCCGAGTTGGTTGCTGATATCTTCCTTGATGAGTCGGCCGATATTGCTGGAGCTCCCCCACAATCGCCTGCACGAAGTAATGTCCATGAATGCCTCGTCAAGTGCGAGAGGTTCGATCTGCGGCGTGTATCTTTCAAGCAACCCTCGGATTTGGTGCGATACCTCTGCGTAGAGTTCATGGCGGGGGTGCACAAAGATAAGATCGGGACACAGGCGCCGCGCTGTTTTGGATGGCATTGCGCTGTGCACGCCATACCGACGCGCCTGGTAGCTGGCCGCCGCCACCACGCCCCGTTTATCCGGATCGCCGCCGACCACCACCGGTTTATCCTTTAGCGCCGGGTTGTCCCGAATTTCCACGGATGCGTAGAATGCATCCATGTCGACGTGCGCTATCGATCTGTTACCAGCCGCCACCGCCGCCACCGCCGCCGCCACCGCCGGAGGATCCGCCGCCACCGCCGCCGGAACTCGAACCCGG
Source organism: Gammaproteobacteria bacterium (assembly GCA_024639325.1). Lineage (GTDB taxonomy): Bacteria > Pseudomonadota > Gammaproteobacteria > Arenicellales > JAANXG01 > JAHEKE01. The sequence goes on along the minus strand of JAHEIO010000042.1, from coordinate 30,461 downwards.
GGCTACCGAAGAGCGGGCCACGGCGCTGGACAGAGACGACCCCAAATCCGAAGAGAAGCTGGCCGGATCGAAACTGCTCCAGTTTGATCCCCTGTACCACGTCGGCCGGTACGCTCCGTCCGGGTCGTTTATCGAGGCACCAGCCAGGGTGGCGGCAAAGCGCTCGGACCAAGCCTGATCGACGCCCAAAGCCAGGGCGTAGGGCAGGTATTTCTCGAATAACTCGGGCGTCTGTCGCGGCGGATTGAGAGTATTCAAACGGTCTTTTTCCGCGGTTGCCATATACATTCGGAAACCCTCTATCTTGTCCATCAGTTTTCTTCCGGTGGACGTGGGGGCCTGCAGCAGGTAATAGAATGCGGCATTGAGCGCAATGAGGATTCCGAGCAGGAGCAGGAAACCCCATGAGCCCACTGCGAAGAACGTGGCGAGGGCAAAGACCTCGAAAACAACGAAAATGACCGCCATCAGGATCTGGCGTTGTCGGACCAGCATGAATACGCCGAACGACCAGCCGGTGAGCCAAAAACTCATCGTCAAGGTGACCGCGGTTTCACCCCCATAGCTGAAACCGGCAATGACCAGAACTATCAACGATAGCGCGATTCCCGGGACGAGATACCAGCTGTTCGTGAGAAACTGGACGCTTTGGTACTCGTTTTTGAGCAGGGTTTTGAGGGCATTGATTGATTTTCGGATGGATTTGTTGTTTTCACGTTTCAGCGTAGTGGACCGTTTTCCACCCAACAGCGATCGGGCAATCTTCACTTCTCCCCTGGACAGGAGAGAGTCATCCGCCCCGTCCACGCGGCTCAGTTTGTAGGTCTTGTCGTGATCTTCGATGGTGAGATAGCCCTTCACCGCCATGTTGAGCAGGGCGGCCGAGTAGGCCTTGTTGTCGAAGCCCATGCGGTAGATGTAACGCATCGAAGCGGGGGACAGGCCATTTGGCGGATGAAACTGAGGCACGATGGTACCTGTTTCAGGGTCCCGGCCAACCTTCAGCCACACCAGAAAGTAATAGGACAGCAAACCACCCAAACCGACCAGGCTGATAATCGCGACTCGATTGTCCCGCAGGAAATAACCCACCCTGTCTGACGCGGACGGTTCCATGACGTGCCCCTTCGGCCAGGTCGCGACGACGGTCAGGCCTTCGTTTGGCCGCAATCCGCGCGTGGTGGAGAACACCGCCTCACCTGCGCTGGAGACTCCCGCCTCGTAGTCCGCGCCCCGTGATCCGCGCTTGCCGGTGTAGGCTTCAACGGCGATTTCCTCGCCGGAGACGGTCGGTGGGAGTTTGACGCGCGCCGAGGCCTCATCGATGGGAAACGCCCATTCGTTGCCGGTTACGTTCCAGTACAGCTCGTCATGGCTGTCGAAAAAGCCAAGCTGCCTGTTGGTGTGATAAGTCAGCCGGTACTCGTATTCTCCGGGTTGCAGTAATACATCCTCGTCGCCGATGTAGATGCGTATTCCATTGGGAATGGATTTTGTGTGATAGGGCTCGGATTTACCGTCGCGCGCGATGTGGACCAGGTCGAAATCAACGACGTAGTTGTCTCCGCGAGGTGTCTTGTAACGAGTTGGAAAGTCGCGGTAAATGCCGCGTTTGATCCGGTTTCGTTCCGCCGTGACTCGGATGGTCTCGGTTACCATTATTGACCCGTCCTCGTAGACGTCGATGTCGCTGTGAAATGAGCGTATCCGCTCTTCTGCTAGAGCGGCGCCGGTGTACGGTATCCATACCGCGGTCACAATGGCGATGCACCACGCCGACAGCCGGCCACGAAAGCAGTCAACTATCACCAGTCTGGCTTCCGTTGAAGTGGTGCGAGGACAAGATTTGCAGCTTTCTAAAATTCCACTTTGGGTACATCTCGTTGACTGGCCAGCTCGATCTCGAAAAATTCGGCGGTGGCGAAGCGGAAAAAACGGGCGATCAGATTGCTGGGAAAGGACTCGACCAGCGTATTGAGGTCGCGAACAGAGCCATTGTAGTAGCGACGTGACATTTGGATTTCATTCTCGATTTTGTCCAGGTTGCCCTGAAGATCCAAAAAATTCTGGCTTGCCTTGAGATCAGGGTACGCCTCCGCGACGGCGAAAAGGTTGGCTATGGCCTTCGAGATCCGGCCTTCCTCGGCGCCCCGCGCATTGACGTCCTGGGAACCCGACCGGGTCTCGGTGAGCTTTTCGAGCACCTCGGTTTCGTGTTGGGCATAGCCCTTGACCGTTTGGATCAGATTGGGGATCAGATTGAATCGGCGCTTCAACTGGACGTCGATGCCGCTCCAGGCTTCCTTGACCCGGTTGATGAGCTTGATGAAACGGTTGTAGGTGAATATTACCCACAGCACGATGAGTCCGATCAACACTAGGACCACGGTTGACGTTGAAATCGTCATTGAATTTCACTCATATTAGTACTTCACTAGTTGGTTCCTGTCCAGGATACCCGTCATTGCGAGCGTAGCGAAGCAATCCAGTGAAACAAATTGTTTGACTACGGCGCCGGATTGCCGCGTCCTGCCACGCTTCGCTCGCAGCTTCGGCACGCTCCTCGCAATGACTCAAGCTTTTTCCGGACAGGAATTGGTTGGCTTTTCCGTGGCGGAAGCACCAAACGTTTGACGCTTTACAATAGCATAACGTTGATGATTAACTGCGCCATGGCCCGGACCAAATTTCATCCTGCCGTCGCAGCCTGGTTTCAAGCCAGCTTTCCCCGCCCCACGCCGTGTCAGCAGGCAGCCTGGCCGGCGATAGGCAAGGGCCGACACACCCTGATCGCGGCCCCGACCGGTTCGGGAAAGACACTGGCCGCGTTTTTGTGCGCCATAGACGATCTTCTCAGGCAGGGATTGGGGCAGGGCGGTTACCTGGAGCAGGGCATCCAGGTCCTTTACGTTTCCCCCCTAAAAGCCCTGTCCAACGATGTCCAAAAAAATCTCCAGGGACCGCTGCAGGGCATCCGGGACCAGCTGATGAACGCGGGTTTGCCGGATGTGGACATCCAGGCGCTGGTTCGAACGGGTGACACGCCGCAGCGTGACCGCGAACGCATGCGCCGGAACCCGCCCCATATTCTGGTTACCACCCCGGAATCGCTCTATTTACTGCTGACATCGGAATCGGGGCGGTCGTCCCTGCGCACGGTGCGGACCGTGATCGTCGACGAGATCCATGCGTTGGCCGGCAACAAACGCGGCGCGCATCTCAGTTTGTCTCTGCAGCGACTGCGTGCCTTGGCGGAAACCGTACCCACCCGCATCGGTCTGTCGGCGACGCAAAAACCAATACGCGAGGTGGCAAACTTCCTCATCGGAAATGATACGGAACGGCGGGAAATCGTGGACGTCGGTCACGCCCGTCAACGTGATCTGGCCCTGACGCTGCCGGGTTCCCCGCTGGAGGCGGTACTCCCGACCGAAGCCTGGTCCGAGATATACGAACAACTGGCGCATTACATCGAGCAGCACCGAACGACGCTTATTTTCGTCAACACCAGGAGACTGGCCGAGAGAATATCGAGGCACCTGGCGGAAAGGCTGGGTGAGCAGGCCGTCACCGCGCACCACGGCAGCCTCGCGCGTGAGCATCGGCTAAATGCAGAGCAGAAACTGAAGCTCGGAGAGCTGCGCGCTCTGGTCGCGACGGCCTCACTGGAACTCGGCATAGATATCGGCGACGTGGATCTGGTATGCCAGATCGGTTCGCCCCGGTCGATCGCCGCCTTCCTGCAGCGGGCGGGGCGATCCGGACACGCGGTGAACGCCGTACCGAAGGGGAGACTGTTCCCGACCAGCCGGGACGAGTTGATCGAGTGCGCGGCATTGCTGGACGCAATCGCGCGGGGCGAACTCGAAAACCTCAACGTTTCCGACCGGCCGGTGGATGTTCTTGCACAGCAGATAATCGCAGAGGTCGCGGGCAGGGAATGGTCCATGCAGGACCTGTATTGCTTGTATACCCAAGCCTGGCCGTACCGGACGATGTCGAGAGAGCAGTTCGACGAGGTGGTGAACATGCTCGCTAATGGTTTTTCGACCCGACGCGGCAGACGCGGGGCCTATCTGCACCGAGACGCCGTGGGGCAGCGCCTCAGAGCCAGGCGTTCTGCACGGCTGGTCGCGTTGACCAATGCGGGCACGATACCCGATCAGTTCGACTATGACGTCGTCATGGAGCCGGAGGGGCAGTTCGTTGGCACGCTGAACGAGGACTTTGCCTTCGAAAGCCTGCCGGGCGACATATTCCAGCTGGGCAACACGTCGTACCGCATTCTTCGCGTCGAGCGCAGTACCGTACGGGTTGAGGACGCCCGGGGGCAGCCGCCGAATATTCCGTTCTGGTTCGGCGAGGCGCCGGGCCGCAGCGACGAGCTCTCGTTCGCGGTGTCCCGTTTCAGGAAAGAGTTTTCCCGGCATTGGGAGGAAGACAGATCGAGCGTCGACGAATGGTTGAGCGCCCTTATGCTGGCGCCCGCGGCCCGGGCCCAGATCATCGACTATCTTGGTCCGGCCCACTGTGCGCTGGGCCTGCTGCCGACCCAGAGCACTATTGTCTTTGAGCGCTTTTTCGATGAGTCGGGTGACACACACCTCGTCATCCACTCGCCGTTTGGCTCGAGGATCAATCGAGCCTGGGGTCTGGCTCTCAGAAAACGTTTTTGCCGGCGTTTCAATTTCGAACTGCAGGCCGCCGCACTCGAGGATACGATCGTACTGTCTCTGAGCGCGACGCACAGCTTTCCGCTCGACGAGGTGCGCGGTTATCTCAAACCGGACACGGTGCGGCACATCCTGATCCAGGCCCTGCTGGACACGCCGTTGTTCGCGACGCGCTGGCGCTGGGCGGCGACAACCGCGCTGGCGCTGCAGAGAAACAGAAACGGCAAGCGCGTGCCGCCGCAGCTCCAGCGGATGAATGCTGAAGACCTGGTGGCGGTCGTGTTTCCCGATCAGCTCGCGTGCTTTGAGAACATTGCCGGGGAGCGTGAGGTGCCCGAACATCCGCTGGTGGATCAAACTATCGCGGACTGTCTGTATGAAGCCATGGATGTCGAAGGTCTGGAGGTTGTCATCCGGGGCATCGAATCGGGTGCGATCGATGTGGTAACCCGGGAGCTGGCGATGCCTTCCCCGCTGGCGCAGGAAATCCTGACGGCAAAGCCATACGCATTTCTGGACGACGCGCCCGCGGAGGAACGCCGAACCAGTGCGGTTCAGGCGCGCGGATTCCTCGATGTGGAAACCGCGGCGCAGCTTGGCAAACTCGATCCCGATGCCATTGCCCGGGTCAGGGACGAGGCCTGGCCGCGACCGCGGGACCCGGACGAACTCCATGATGCACTGCTAACCCTTGGGGGGGTCAGGGAGTCGGAAGGAATTTGCGGCCGTTGGGGTTCGTTTTTTACACAGCTGATCCGGGATAAACGGGCCACCGTCCTGGCCCCGGACGGCTCACACCGGCTCTGGGTGGCGGCGGAGCGTCTCCAGCAGTGGCTCATGGTGCACCCGAAAGCTGAATGCTCGCCCATGATACCGGCCGTCAGTGTCCGTGGTTTCGAGTGCGCGGATCGCGAACAGGCGTTACTGGAACTCGTGCGCAGCCGAATGGAGGGCGCGGGACCGATAAGCGTCGAGGAGCTGGTCATCCTTCTGGGCTGTGAAAAAAGCGAGATAGACCATGCACTAACCGGATTGGAAACGGAAGGTTTTGTAATGCGCGGGGATTTTACCGGGGCCCGAAATGAATGGTGCGAGCGGAGGCTGCTCGCGCGAATCAACCGCTACACGGTGAAGCGTTTGCGAATGGAGATCGAACCGGTTTCGGCGGCGGATTACATGCGATTTCTGGTCAACTGGCAGGGACTTTCCGCTGCCGAACGCCGTCAGGGCGATCTGGCGCTGGTCGACGTAATGCAGCAGCTGGAGGGTTACTTTGCACCTGTCAAGGCATGGGTCACAGGCATCCTGCCGGCGCGCCTGTCCGGCTTCGAATCGGGTATGCTGGACAGGGTTTGTATGTCCGGACGGTATCGATGGCTTACGGCCGGTAACACTTCGGAGCGGCCGGGCATCCGCAACTCAACGTCGATTACCTTTGTTGCAAGGCGCAACATGACAATATGGCAACGGCGCAGGACAGATGTAGACGAGCTGTCGGGATTTGCCCGTGACGTACACCATGTACTGCAGCAGGACGGCGCATTGTTTTTCGATGAAATCCTCTCTGTCGGCGGGCTGGACGAAGCGCAGATATTGAAGGGGCTGAAGCAGCTCGTCGCCCGCGGTATCGCCGGGTGCGACGGTTTCCACAGTTTGCGATACCTGATCGAGGTGGAAAATGGCGCCATGCCGGAGTCGGGTCGCTGGAGCCTCAACCGCCGAGCTACTTCGGACAAAGAGCAGAAAACCGAGGGCGTCGCCAAGGGGCTGCTTAGGCGCTATGGCGTCGTGTTCCGGAAACTGCTCGAGCGTGAAGCGGCAGTGATCCCGACCTGGAGAGAATTGCTGATCGCGTTTCGCAGATTGGAGGCCCGCGGTGAGATCAGGGGAGGGCGATTCGTTGCCGGTTTCTCCGGCGAGCAGTTCGCGATTCCGGAAGCCGTGGCGCAACTGCGCAGCGCGCGGCGGGCGGACGCGTCCGGGGAGATGATTGCCATAGAGGCTTCGGATCCATTGAACCTGGTTGGAACGATCATTCCGGGTGATCGAATTCCACTTAGCTCACGGCGACGGATTCTCCTCCGCGACGGATTACCCATCGCCACGCAAAGCGAGCGGGAGGTGCGGTTTATTGCCGAGCTTGACAGCGGCGAGCAGTGGCAGGCCCGGAACGCGCTGGCACAGCCGCTGCCCGGCCTGAGCAACCGGACGCACTAGACCCCATCAAATACCTGCTCTTTCAGCAGGATGTCTGATAAACTTGATATCTGCGTAAGTAGAAAACTCGCATACTCAATCTAGTTCTCTTGCCTGGACATGTTGCTCAGTTCAACGAAGACATACCGGCGGCTGCAACGGACGCCATCGTACCGGATCGTTGCCTGGCTGCAAGTAAAGGGCTGACCGAATGGTGAGGGATGTTAAATACAAAGCCGAGATACACTGAATGAAACTTTATATCGGAAACCTGAGTTACAGCACAACCGAAGAAGAAATCGTGGAATTATTGTCGCCATTTGGAACAGCGGACAGCGTGCAACTTATCAAAGACAGACACACGGGCCAGTCGAAAGGATTCGGATTCGTTGAAATGAACGACAACAGCGAGGCCGACGCCGCCATCAAGGGCCTGAATGATTCAAATTTCAAAGGCCGGAAAATAAAACTCAACCAGGCCCAGCCCAGGGAAAAAAGCAGGAACAGACGCAGATACTGAGTCACGCGCGGTGGGCTTTCAGACTTAACCGGGAAAACCGGTATTTGGTGAGGGTATCCACCCCATGGCAACTTTTCGGCGTGACGATTATGATCGCGGCAACCCGTTGATCGATACGCTCGCCGATTGGCTGGTCGATCAGTCTCTCGGTGACGCACCTCTAGAGGAAATATTCGAGGGGACGTGCAAGCGGCTGTATGCCGCGGGAATCCCTGTTGCGCGCTGCCACGTCACTTTTCGAGTTTTGCACCCCCTGTATCAGGCGCAGGCCCTTCACTGGGAACGGGATCGGGGCCTGGAACTGCAGAGCTATGTGCATGGCCATGATCAGGACGCCTGGCTAAAGAGTCCGATGTTCCACATGGTCGAGAACGATATACCGCATCTGCGACGGCGGTTGATCGGAGAGTCCGCCATACTCGATTTCGAGCTTCTCGGAGAGCTGGCGGGTCGGGAATATACCGACTACCTGGCCTTCAAGGTCAGTTTTGATGGATCCGCTAAACGGGAGGTCGGGGGCGGGATCATAGGTTCCTGGTGTACGGATCGTAAAAACGGTTTCACCAACGACGACATCCGGTCACTGCAGCGGATAGAGCAGAGGGTCGCCGTGGCGTTCAAGATCAACATTCAGAAGAAGCTCACAGAAAACATCCTTGCCGCCTACCTCGGGCCCGGTGCGGGCAGGCGGGTAATGAACGGGCAGATCAGGCGCGGTGACGGGGAAACCATTCGTGCCGTGATCTGGTACAGCGACATGCGCCACTCCACGCAGCTTGCCGACTCGATGACGGGCGAGGCTTTTCTGCGTGCACTCAACGAGTATTTCGAGTCCACGGCTGGAGCCGTGCTGAAGCACAACGGCGAGGTGCTGCGTTTCATCGGCGACGCCGTACTCGCGATCTTTCCAATTCGAAGCGAACGCGACGCCAAGGAATCGTGTCGATTCGCGATCGAGGCGGCTCGGGCGGCCGAGGCGAACATGGCTTGTGTAAACAAGGAGCGCGGTTCGCGTGGTGAACCCTCGTTGGATTTCGGACTGGGCCTGCATGTCGGGGAAGTACTGTTCGGAAACATCGGGGTGCCCGAGCGCGTGGAGTTTTCCGTGGTGGGTCCCGCGGCTAACCAAGTTGCCAGGCTTGAGTCGTTGACCAAGACGGTAGGAATGCGCATCCTCGTCAGCAAGGCTTTTGCGGATAACATGGAAGATACGTGGGTCAGGGTGGGTGAGTATGAACTCCGCGGCGTGGATAGCCCGGTCCCCGTGTACGCCCCTCCGCTGGCAGCAGGGCACTCGCCATGAACTATTCAGATGTGAAAATTATACATGCTACCGCTGATGATGTAGACGCGGTAGCGGAGATGTTCGACCTGTACCGGCAATTCTATGACCAGGAACCGGACCTGAAGAAGTGTCGGAATTTCATCTACAAACGAATTACGCGCTCGGAATCAATCGTTCTCCTGGCCGTCGATCCCGACAACGGGTCTGCGCTGGGATTTACTCAACTCTATCCAACGTATTGTTCAGTCGCGGCCGCAAGAATTTTCGTGTTGTATGACCTGTTCGTTCGCACCGAAGCCCGAAACCGCGGAATCGGTAGGGCCCTCATGAAACGTGCGGAGGAACATGCCCGGGCGGCGGGGGCGAGCCGGATCCAGCTGGAAACACACCACACCAACAAGCATGCTCAGCACCTGTACGAGTCGCTGGGGTATAAAAAGGACGAAGAATTTTTCGGCTATGCGCTGCTGATTTGAAGCACATTTTGCACTATTCCCCAATTGCAGAAACCGTAAACTCTAAGGAATCTCTGAATTATCGGTGATCATATGATTCCAATCCCTGAAAATCGGCGCCAGGCGCGCCTCCTACTGTAGGAGCGGCGCCCTCGCCGCGATTAATCAGGGATTCCCCAAATGATTCACTATATATAAATCGGGTGCAGCAATTCGAGGGTTAATTTAGGGTTTGATCCGGACAGGCTGACGTTGAACCAAATGAAATGACGGCTGGAAAGGATCACCTCTTGCATTTCCAGAGCGTGTTCAACCTTTCCCTTACTGACGATAACGGTTTGTTTCGGTTTATAAGTCCCCGCGGCGACTATCAAAGACGCCAGTCGTTGATCTTTCTTTTCCCTGATGGTCCAAATCCCGGGAATCGACGGCGGGGATATTGGTTTCTCGTCCAGAGATGACAGCTGCTTCACGAACACCGGTACGTAATTGTCTATGAATTTGTATACACCGGCTTGAATTTGCTTGTCTTTATCGATCTGCACCCATCGAATCAGACCGATAGACCAGGTGTCGTTACCTTTTCTGATCGCAATCAGTTCTCCTATGGGTGTTTCCTTTTGACTGCCGTTGCTTATTCGTATTCGTGCTCCGAATTCGCTTTCATCAATCAGATCAATTGTTTTCACATTGAAATTGTTGGGTTCCATTGAGTCCCGTTCGCCGGACTTTTGAATGACGCGTACGACCGAATGAAGGCCGACGGCGGCCTGGCATTTTCTTTCCTCTTGTGTTCGATCGGCTCTTCGATAGGGTTGTATGCCGAGTTTGACAATGAGTTTCTTCACGATGTCCGCGTGCTCGAGTTCCTCGTTGATCTTTCGCTGGCTTGCGTTGGGGGATTTTGTTGCGTCGTTGATTTCGATTAGGTTTTTGTTTAGAAACCCCACCAATCGGGAGGTGTCGACGTATATGACGGATTTATCGTCCGCAGACCTCCGGCGGTTCAATACCGGCATTGCCGGGAAATCCGTATCGAGGTTGATTTCGAACAGGCAACTGTTTCTAATCGGTTCGTGTTCGAGCCGTACCTTGGATGCCCATTCGTCCAGGCTGTCGAACACGCTGTGTACGCTCCGAAACGGCAGCTGATAGGGGTCGCTCAATCCAAAAACCACCACGCGCTTGTAGAGATGTTCAATATCGCTTGTTTCCAAGCCTTTCCCAATTTCTACTATTTTGTGTTCGAGATTTCTTGAGGTGGCGTACTGGTAAATTCGGTGAATATCCGACCAGACTCCGAGGGGTACCCGGGCGTAGCAACTGTAGGCGCATCTAAGCCGTTCGGCAAGAAACTCTATCGCCCAGTAGCCCGATTGGGCGGCCTGGTGTTTTTGTTTATGTGATAAAGGGTCATCATCCGTGGCCGACAGCAGAACCCGATCGGCGGCGTCGGCGAGGTTCGAATACATCCGGTCGCATTCGCCATACAAGGCGGTGTCCGTGGTACCCCGAGGAATCAGCGGGCCGGCCATCTGGTCGTTCAGATGTGGTTTGAGAACCTGCACGATGACTCGATAATTGGCGAGGCGTTTTAATTTGGAAACGGTATCCAGATCGTCGAACGCCAATTGAGTTGCCGCTACCGATATCGCCCGCACGCATTTACCGGGTTTTACCGAATGAGAAAGCACAAGCTTTCGAAGATCCCTGATTTTCACCCGTTTTCCGGGTAGGTAATTCCGCTCGAGATGCGTCGTTTCCGGCGCAGGTTTGACTAGATCCATCGGAGGCTCCAGTCAGGCTGCGGCTCCGACCGTCCGAGCGTTTTTTCGTATTGGTGACAGCCGTCTTTCATGGTTACCCCCCACGCAGATTCAAGTGAATACCCGAATTGCACCTGCAGCCGTGGTCTATTTGGCATCTTTGTGTCTGTTAGCCTCAATTTATAGTTATAGACGAGTCGCTATTCGACACAAGTACCGGGATCAAATCATATCACTAAAGGACGCCCGCCTGACCGGATTGTCGTCAACATCCGGAGATTTTACACAGTGTTCACTCGTCTCATTCAAGTATGAAGACTGGAAATTTCACCTAAATGGGTGAGGAAAACGAGCTGGGACCGATGCTACGCTAACCAAGTCGATAGATTAGGGCGGCGGAGGGCAGGGCGCCGGTTCCGGCTAGCCCCCGCCGTAAACACCCGGTACACGGAGGTATCGAGAATGGGATCTGCTCATGAACAGAATAAGGCGTCTACCGAAAAGAGACTTTTACTTGCAGGTGCATTTTTTCTGATGGCCAATGCCTGGGCAATTGTATCGCCGGCGAACCAGATTGGCGTTTCCGGATCGACTACGACGATCGTTACCGATCCGGTTGGGGAACGGTGGGACTACGCCTACCAGAAAAACCTGGGTGCGTATCGACTCACCTCCAGGTTCAGTCGCACCGACGGCAAGGGTGAAACACGGCATTACGATGCCAACAACAACCTCGTGTGGAAAACGGGCGAGGAGGGCCGGACCACGACATACTCCTACAACACGAATAATCAAAAGGTGTCGATGACCGAAGCGGCGGGAACCTTACAGGAGAGAACGACGCGGTATGAGTATGTTTCGCCCAATATCGACCTGCCAACCCGGGTAGTCACCTCCAGCGTTGCAGCGGGGTTCAGCAGAGAAGTGTCGAGTACGTACGACGAGAATTTGAATATCTCTTCCGTCTCGATAAAGGGGTTCGACAGGGCGGGAAACGTGCTTTCCAGAATCAGCTCATTCGAGCGTGATGATGTTGGGCGGGTCATCGGCATTGACGGACCCAGAACAGACGTCGACGACGCCATGACGATGTCCTACCATGATTGCGATAGCGGCGCGGAGTGCGGCCAGCTGGCGAGTCGAAGCAACGCTCTGGGTCACACTACAACGTTCGATACTTACGATGATAGGGGTTTGCTGACGCAATCCACGGATCCACTGGGTGTAGTGACTACCTGGAAATATGATCTGCGTAACCGGATAACACGTGTCACTCGAATTGCTCCTGATGGAGAGACGAGAACCACAGCAATGTCTCATGACAACGAGGGGCAGCTTTTGTCCGTTATGATGGCGGATGGCGTCACATTCACATATAGCTACGACGCCGCACATAATCTGGGTTCGATCACAGACGATCTGGGGAACACCATCGAATATGCCTACGATCTTAAAGGCAACAAGGTACGGCAGGAAATTAGTGATCCCCTTGGTCGGCAGGTACGGTGGGCGCAGGCTGCATTTGATCTGAGAGACCGCGTAGCACAAACCAATACGGCCGGGTCAATCGTGCAAACGGTCTACGACGCGGCCGGGGATTTAGTGAGTCAGACCGATCCGAATCTCAACCCGCCGACGACACACCATTACGATGGGCTGGGAAGGTTGACGCAAACACTGGACGCGTTATCGAATTCGACGGAATTCGAATACGACACTCAGAACCATCTCGTCGGCGTATCGGCTCCAAACGGCGCATTGACGACATATGAGTACGACGATCTCGGTAACCTGCTAAGAGAGTCCAGTCCGGATCGGGGCGTAACGCGCTATTCCTATGATGCCGCAGGCAACGTGGTCAGCATCAAAGACGGGCGTGATATCACCGCCACATATGCTTATGACGCTCTGGATCGCCTTACCGCCGTTGATTACCCGGGTGCGTCTGAAGATGTCACCATCGGCTACGACACCTGCGGCAACGGGACGGGGCGAATATGCAGGGTGCTGGACCAGTCCGGCGAGATATCCTACGAGTATGATGTATGGGGTAATGTGGTGATGGAAAAGCGAACTATTGAAGGAATTAGCTACGTCACCCGTTATGCCTATGACCGCGCCGACCGGATCATATCGATGGGGTACCCGAGCGGCAGACTTGTCGAATACGTGCGCGATCGGGCAGGGCGCATAACGGATGTCCGCACGACGGTCGGTGGGGACATTACCGAAGTGCTTACCGGGCGAGCCTGGCGCGCCGATGGAGCTCTCCTTGGCCAGACATTTGGTAACGGAATCGTGGAATCGCGCACTCATGACCTGAAGGGCAGAATGAATGAACAGAGTGTCGGAGTCCTGGAAGAGCGCTCACATCGATACGATCCCAATGGCAACCTTGTGTCTCTGATACAGAATACCAGCAGCAGGGAGTATGGTTACGATCAATTGGACAGGCTGATCGACGATCTGGAAATTGGATCGGGGCCGCTGCCGGACTTTAGATATGGTTATGATCAGAACGGCAACCGCGAGACGATGGTTAAGGATGGCGCAATTCGGGAATACGTCTACATGCCGGGGAGCAATCTGCTGGTTAGGGCTGGCAGCCGTGCCGTGGTGCACGATCTTGCCGGGCACCAGACCAGCGCGCGATCGGGCCGTAGATCATTTGCTTACAATCAGGCTGGTCGAGTTGACGCTTATACAAAAAACGGTGAATTGAAAGCAGCCTATGTCTACGACTATCTGGGGCGGAGGTTGCACAAGGTAAAGGCAGGCAATCGTATCGTCTATCACTACGATAAGAATGGGCACCTGATTGGTGAGAGCGACGGGTCGAGCGGCAAGCCGATCAAAGACTATGTGTGGGCCGGGGACCAACCGGTGTTATACGCAAAGGTCAAACGCACGAACGCGGGGTTGCTGAAGGAAAAACAGAGAATTTATCTGGTCACCGACCATTTGAACACTCCCAGGCTGGGCCTGGGCGAAAACAAGACCGTTAAATGGCGCTGGGACAGTGAACCGTTCGGCTTGATCCGACCCGACAAGGATCCGGACGGTGACGGCAAGAAAGTCATCCTCAATCTGAGGTTCCCGGGCCAGTACTATGACTCGGAGTCAGGGCTTCATTACAACTGGAATCGATACTACCATCCAAAGACCGGGCGGTACATCACGAGTGATCCGATTGGGCTGGATGGGGGGGTGAATACCTATTCGTACGTGTCATCAAACCCGCTAGTTCGAATAGACCCGTATGGGACTGTTGAATGGACAGGAACTCAGATTGAAGTAGGAGCAGCTTTCGGCGTTGGTGCCTCGTTTACGAGGTTAGAGTTGAGCACGAAATGTATAGGCGGGAAACAAGGTCGCGCTACGGTTTGGGCCGTGGGTCCTTCTATAGGTATAGGAGCAGGTTTTGATTCTTCTGTAAGTGGTTCACCGAGTGTCAAGTTCGAGGACAATCTGAGCACCCCGAGCCCTCAAGTATTCAATGGGATTTATTCCGGATATCATGTTGGCGTCGGTTACGGACCAGGTAAGCTCGGTCTTCAGATCACGGTACTAGGTCGAGCTCATGCAGTTGGCCCTACGCTAGGATATGGCTTTGGAATAAGCGCAGGTTATATATATACATTTGGAAGTTCGACTGCCGTCGATTCGTCACTAACTAATTGTTGTGATTAGAGTATTTACGTAAATGACTGGTTCAGTAAGAACATTTCTGCGATTTTTCAAAGTGTTGTTTGCGAGCTATGCTGCTGCAATTGGTATTGGCATCTTTACCGTTTTGTTAGGAGCGATTCTTTTTGGGTTCGAACGAGTCGATAATGTTATAGAGGACTATTCCCTATACCTACTTGGGGTGCTCACTGTGGTTGTATTTCCTCTCATGTATAGAATACTGAAATAATCGAGTATTTGCGGCTCACACTACAACTGGAACCGGTACTACGACCCGAAAACCGGGCGCTACGTCACGTCTGGCCCGATCGGTTTGTATGGTGGACTGAGTACTTATATTTACTCTCTCAACAATCCAGTTTCACATACAGATCCCCTTGGTGTGTATACGTCAGCCAGCTGGTTATCAGGTCCTTCACTGGGAGGCATCAGTCGGAAGCTTCTTGATGGATTTGGTGTAGGCGAACATTGGACATTAATACCACCCTCTATAGATCTCGGAGGCTCTTGGTGGCTTACCAACGCAAGAATTAAGGGCGTTGTGGAATGTGTTGACGACGAGGACTGCGCAAAGAAAGAGCGGGATTGCAAGGGAACCTACGACCCGGCGCCTTACAGTGCGTGCGGTAATTCGTGATTGACAGGCCAGTCAAATAACCCAAATGATTGAGAAGACGCTAAGAAACCGTGACGTGCCAAAATGGATCTGTCTTCTTGCAACCGTGCTAATTGGCTGGCTCGCTTTTCTTTTTAGTGCTTTCCTTGTGTTTATGGGAATGTCAACATTGTTTGATGTGTTGATGATAAAAATTACATTTGGCAGCGGTCTCTTTATCGCCGAGACTATCGTCACAATCCTGCTATCAATCACCTTTTGTATTTACGTTAGCAGAATAATCTATGCCCGGTTCCGCAGGATGAAACCCGCATACGTGTATTTGGCTCTGGCTATTCTTCTGGTAATTACCTTTATTTCGTTTCCCGCACCATTCATGTATACGACGGAGATGTCCGGGTAACGAGGAACAACAGAGCCAGACACGAAAGCAAGAAAGGGGTGCAAATCAATCGTGTCGGGCCCCATTGAGCTCACCGCCGTAGCGTTAGTATTGCCAGTTTCCAAGCGATTGCCGCCAGTTCGTGATGCGGGCGCGCAGGACGGTTCCGTGGCGCTCCAGTACTGAACCCGCGACGATGGCGATGATGCCGATGAGTGCGAGGACGGCCCAGTTTTCCATATCGAACAAAATGAACGCGATCCGGCACTGTTGCAGCACCCCGGCGATGAGGGTGAGCAGTCCGGCGACGAAGACGATGCGCTGCTGCACCGAGTAGCCGAATATAGAAATTACCAGACCGGTTGCCAGGCAGACAATCGCCGTGACCAGGCCCGGAAACAGCCAGACATTGGCGAGCATGGCGGCTGCCATGGTGAGGCACGCCAATCGCCGATAGCCGCTGCCGCCGGAGACGGAACGCAGGGATATATCGACGAATAGTACCGACGCGGTAATTGCGAACAACGGAAGGCACGCAGGAATCACCAACCAGTTCGCGTCGGCGGCAATGGCCGTGGTGCCGAGGGCAGTCGAGATCGCCGGAACAACCGACAGGCGATTGATGATGACCGTCGATTTCTGTGACAGATCCCGGTCGGACGAGAATTGCCGCAGCACAAGGAAGATCGATGCCGATATCACGGAAAACAACACCAGATCCGCGCTGTACAGGTACATGCCCCGACCAACCAGAATTGCCACCGGAGCGAAAATGACCCAGCGTGCGAAGCGGCCTTCCGGGGTGGCTAGGGTGCTATCGGCATGCTTCAACCTGACTACCTGTAGCAAAAGCACCACCGTTGTCAAAAGAAACAGCATGGCGATCGGGTCGGTCTGTCTGACCGGTATCAACAGCATACTGCCGGCGGCCATGAAAAGGAGTGTGAGTCGTGATGCCGAGCGTCGAGCCAGAGTTAGGAACGCAATCCAGGTAACCGGGGCGAGAAACATCAAAGCTACGCCTGCGGTGGTAAGCGCCGCCAGTGGTGAACCAGCCTGCCAGCGGGCGAATGTAGGATAGAGAAGCAGGCCGTCATCCCATTGGATTTGAGAATAAATAAGCCCACCAAGTACCGCGAAATTCACCACGGCGGCAACCAGGGAAAGCGCAAGGAACAACCTTGCACCCTTGCTCTCCTTTATCCAGTAACCGATGCCCAGCCCTGTGGCGCCGAGTAAAACGGTATGACCAAGCAGCATGAAGTATCTCTGGATGTCGTTGCCTGTCGCCCAGCCTTTGAGCAGGAAAATCGAGACGGAAGCCACCAACACACCCGCACCCAGCAAGCGGA
This sequence comes from Gammaproteobacteria bacterium, assembly GCA_024639325.1. GTDB lineage: Bacteria > Pseudomonadota > Gammaproteobacteria > Arenicellales > JAANXG01 > JAHEKE01. The sequence goes on along the minus strand of JAHEIO010000042.1, from coordinate 13,529 downwards.
GCAGGTTCGATAGCGTGGCATAGCTGAACGCACTCTGTATCACTACGAGTGCTCTCCATCGCCGGATTCCCGGGTTTTCCGATTCGACGGCAGGTGTATTCATTTTTCGTCCTCCCTCGTCAGTGCATTCAGTTCCAGCCTGAGCTCCGCCATTTCCTCCTCTTCGATGAAGCGCTCTTCCAACTCGTCCGTGGTCTGAAGGTCGCCGCTTACGAGTTCCGCCTCGAGAACTTTGGTCTCCCATTTCTCGAAGGTATCGTCGATATTGACTCCGCAGTACCCCTTGATCGCGTTGAAAGTGCGCATTGCCTCGGCCGTGGACTCCCTCGTCCGCATCAGGTTGCGCTGTTGATTCATATCACGAAGCCGTTCCTCCACGCTGGACATGTCTCGGCACAAGCGGTTTTCCGCATTTTCGTGTTCGATCAGCGCATTCTCCAGAGTCGATACCTGCTGGCGGCATTCTCGCCGTTTTTTCAGGCATTGCAGCGCCATCTTCTCATCGGTTTCCGCAACTTCTTGCGCCCGCGAGGACCATTGGCCCTGCGCTGTTCGGAGGTGCTCGAGTCGCTGATCGAGCCGCCTGCCGTCAGACTGCAGCCGATTGAATCTTACTTTTGCCCTCGCCAGCGCCCGCTGGTTGTCCCTGATGGCGGCTTCGATTATGGCGTCGTGGTTCTCCATCTCACCGACGACTCTGTCGACGCGCGCGGTCATGGTTGCGTATATTCGGTTGATCAACGACATTTTGATTGCTCCTGAATGTTGGGATGAGTGTCTGCGAGTTTGAGATCAGGTATTACAATTGGCAACCAAATAAATAAATGTGCAAATATGCTGGCCATAAAGTATTGAATAATGATACTTTTCTGAAATGGGGCAAGCTGATGATCTAATCGAACTGTTGAAGGGCGAACTTCGGCGCCGGGGCGTCACCTACGCGCATGTTGCTCGTGAACTGGGATTATCCGAGTCCACCATCAAGCGGGTATTTGCAAGTTCTAATTTCAGCGTGAAACGGTTGGAACAGGTTTGTGAACTGGCAGGACTGGAACTGGACGATCTGATCGTCCTCGCCGACGAGCGCCGCAGAAACGTGGAGCAACTCACTGAAGAACAGGAAAAAATACTCGTAAGCGACGGTAAGCTTTTGCTTATCGCATTTCTGCTGTTCAATCACTGGACGGTAGATCAGATCACGCAAACTTACGACATCGATGACCTGGAGGCGGTTCGTTTGCTTGCTCACCTCGATCGACTGAAGATCATCGACTTGCTGCCTGGAAACAAGGTGCATGTCAGGTTGTCCCGAACGTTTTCCTGGCGCAAAAACGGCCCGATTCAGAAACTGTTCGAAAGTCAGGTCCAGAACGAATTCTTTCAGTCCAAATTCGATGGACCGGGAGAACTCAGACTGGTTCTCAACGGCATGATCTCCGATCAGTCAATCGAAGCCATCCATCACAAGCTGCACCGCCTGGTCACTGAATTCGAACAATGCGTGCGGGAAGACAAGAGAACGATGAGCGTGGAGCGGCGGGGCACGACCCTGGTACTGGCGATACGCCCCTGGATGGTGCAAATGTTCGAAAACTTCAGACGGCCCGATGGCGGATGGCAGTGACCGTTATCGAGCCCAAGAATTTCGTCAATTCGATAGAATCGGTCAGTGCTGAAGTGATTTATGCCACGCACACCACCTCCGTTATATGAACAGCCTGGCTGTGGCAGCGGCGGTGGAGGAACTGCTTCGGGCTGAATACGGGCTCTCCGGTACACTGTCGCGCCTAGCGGGAGAGAATATCAACTATCTGGTGACCGTATCCCGAGACGCGCGATACGTTCTGAAGATTGCACCGGAAGAACGCGACAGCTCGATCATCGACATGGAGTATCGTGCGGTTCAACACGTTTCGGAGAAAGTGTCCGGTTTAAGCGTGCCGCGCACGGTGCTGACCCGTTCCGGAAACGCAGCCGCGGAGTTGCACCACGACGGCAATGGCGTATGTCGTGCCCAGCTGCTCGAATTCGTCGTCGGCAGCGCTTGGGGAGATCTTGCTGAACACAACGACCAGCTGCTTGCCGATCTGGGCAGAAGACTGGCGGAGCTCGACCGCGCGCTGTCGGATTTCGTACACCCGTCAATGCATCGCACTCACCGGTGGGATCTTGCCCGGCTATCCCAACACCGCCCGAAAGTCGCCCTCGTAACCGATCCGCAGAAGCGGAGGTTGCTCGAATGGATCTTTCACCTGTGGGCTGCCGATGCAAAGCCCAGATTGGGTGATTTGCCTAAATCCTTTATTCATAACGACTTGAACGACGAAAACGTCCTCGTCGAACGCAATCGCGTAGCCGGTCTGCTTGATTTTGGCGACAGCTTGTACAATCCGTCGATATGCAACCTGGCAATTACACTTGCCTACGCCATGCTGGGGACACCCGAACCATTCGTTGTTGCTTCCAAGATTATTACTGCCTACAACGAGGTGTGTCGCCTGTCCGAACCGGAGCTGCATGTGTTGTATCCGTTGATTTGCGGCCGGCTTGCCAATACGGTTGCCGTCGCCGCCGAACGCAGGCTCGCAGACCCGTCGCATCCAAACTGGTTCGTCACCGAAGCCGGAGCCTGGGACCTGCTGGAGAGGCTTGCCGACACCAATCCCGCCGATGCGCTGGACAAGCTGGCATCGGGGTTTGCCGACCGGGCGACGGAACCCCGCGGTGCGCCCCCGGAAGCGCTGCTCGAACGCCGGAAGCGCCACATCGGACCCTCCCTTTCACTGGCTTACCGCAAACCGCTGAAACTGGTCCGGGGGCGAGGGCAATTCCTGTTCGATCACCTGGGTCGCCCTTACCTGGATTTGGTCAATAACATATGCCATGTGGGCCACTGCCATCCGCGAATCGTTGCGGCGGCTCATAAACAGATGGCGACACTGAACACCAATACGCGCTATCTCTACGATGGTCTCATTGAATATGCCGAACGCCTTTGCGCGACGCTGCCGGATCCGCTGAGTGTCTGCTACTTCGTCAATTCGGGTAGCGAAGCCAACGAACTGGCCCTTCGACTGGCCCGTACGCATACGCAGCGCAGTGATTTTCTCGTTGTAGATGCCGCATATCACGGCAACACGGGGCGGCTCGTCAGCATCAGCCCGTATAAATTCATGCGTGCTGGCGGGACCGCGAAGGCCGAGCCGTGGGTGCACATGGTGCCCATGGCTGATGGATATCGCGGACCATTCAAGGGGCAGGGCTTGGATGCTGGTGTTGCTTACGGTAACGAGGTTGCCGAGGTGATTGCGCGCGTCGACAGTCCGGTTGCCGCATTTATCACGGAGACGATCTGGTCTTGCGGCGGACAGGTTGTGCCCCCTGCCGGGTATCTTGAAACGGCATTTGGGCACGTCAGGGAAGCAGGCGGCGTGTGCATCGCGGATGAAGTCCAGGTTGGGTTTGGACGAGTCGGGAAGGTCTTCTGGGGCTTTCAACTCCAGGACGTGGTCCCGGATATCGTGGTCATGGGCAAACCGATCGGAAATGGGCATCCGATGGCAGCCGTGGTAACGACACCCGGCATCGCCGCGTCATTCGACAATGGCATGGAATATTTCAACAGTTTCGGCGGTAATCCAGTTTCATGCGCAATTGGCATGGCGGTGCTCGATGTAATCGAGGAGCAATCGCTTCAGGCCCATGCCTTGAACCTCGGCGAATATTTTCAGACTGGTTTGAAAAAGCTGGCCGAGCGGCACGCTATTATCGGGGACGTGCGCGGAGAAGGGTTGTTCCTCGGGGTGGAACTGGTCGCCGATCGCGCGACCCTGGAGCCCGCTGCCCGGGAGTCATCGTCGATAGTAAACGGGATGAAGGAACGGGGCATACTCATGAGTACCGATGGGACGCTAGACAACGTGCTGAAGCTCAAGCCGCCTATGGTCATCGACGAGGCCGATGTGGATATGACCTTGCGTTGCCTGGATGAAGTGCTGGCCGCAGTATGAGATAAAACCTCGGCCCTTTCGAATACATGGAGTTTCAAAGGCGAGTAATCTCCGACATTCCGTATCAGCGCTTTTGTTCAGGATCGTTTTTTCTGGTTGACCAGCGCGACGCCGGCAAGGATCAACGCCAGGGCGATGGCCTCGCGAACGCCCGGTTGTTCATGGAGCACGAGTGCACCCCATCCCACCCCCATCATCGGGATCAGGTAATTGATCTGGGAAAAAGTGGTGGCGCCGAGTGTGTGTATCAACCGGAAGTACATCAGGGTTGCGATACCTGTGGAAAAGACGCCCAGCATGAACAGCGAACCCAGGGCCGGCCAGTCCGGTGACAGCGACAGCGGTTGTTCGTATACGAAGGTGAGCGGCAGCAGTATGGTTGCGCCACAGATCAGGGTGGCGACGGCCATGGGCCGTCCGGTGAGGTGAGTCACGCGCCTGACGAATATGGTGGTGACGCTGTAGCTCAGCGCCGCCGACATGATGGCGATCTGGGCGAAAATTGCGGAGCCCAGTCCGCCCAGTGCATCCAGTCCGATCAGTATCACAAGACCCGTGAAACCAATTGCGATTCCAACAGCTCTTCGCGCCGTCAATGGGTCGGATTCGGTCGCGAAATGGGCCATCAAAGCCACCGCCACAGGCATTACCCCCATCAGAATGGCGGTCAAGCTGCTGTCTACATACTGCTCTCCCCAGTGAATGAGGGAAAACGGCAGCACGTTTCCCAGCAAGCCGACGACGCAGGCTGCCACCCAGGTGGCCAAGTCCCGCGGCAGTCTGTCGCCCCGGTAGAACGCATACAGTGCAAGCACCACGGCAGCCAGCAAGATGCGGGTGAACGAAAGCGTCAGTGGTGAAAGCGTTGTCACCGCGACCTTGATGAACATGAAAGACGAGCTCCAAATGATTGCCAGCACGAACAACAGTGCAAGTTCAACCAGGCGTGCGTTGGATTTAAGGCGGTTCATTCGGCGATCTTTGCGCTTCAAGCTGAAAAGGCGGGGATGCTCCCACAATCATCGTTGATCGGGCAACAGGTATGATATGCCATGCCAATCAGACCTACAGGAGAACCAATGGCCCGAATCCTTGCATTTTCCGGCAGCGCCCGCGGCGCTTCCTTTAACAAGAAACTAATCAGGATCGCCGCGGAAGGCGCAAGACGCGCAGGCGGCGACGTCACGCTGATCGATCTGGCGGACTATCCCATGCCCCTCTACAACGGCGATCTCGAAGCCGAAGAAGGTATACCGGAGAAGGGCAGAGAGTTCAAACGCCTGCTGACAGCGCACGACGGAATCCTGATTTCGTCTCCGGAATATAACGGTGCGTTCAGCCCGCTGCTGAAAAATGTACTGGACTGGGCATCGAGGTCCGAAAGCGCGGACGGCGGACCGCTGGCGGCATACCGCGGCAAGGCGGCGGCGATCATGTCGGCTTCACCGGGCGCGCTCGGGGGAATGCGGGGACTGGTGCACCTGCGCATGTTGCTGACCAACCTGGGAGTGCTGGTATTGCCCGGACAGCAGGCGATACCACGGGCAGGCAAGGCGTTCAACGAGGGTGGGTCGCTGGAAGATCAGAACCAGCAAAAAGTCTTGACGCTGGGCGGGGAACTCGTGCGCGTTATCGACAAGCTGTCTGTGTGAAGGACGCCCGCGACTAGGATTTCCTGCGCAAGCTGGAATCTGCCCCGCGGCGTCTTTTCCGTCGCCGCTGATACTTCCTGCGCTCCTCGCCGAACCATGCCGAAAAGTTCTTGCGGCGATCTTCCGCACGCCGTTCAGTAAACTCGCGCCGATCGGAACCATCGTGTGAATTTTTCTGAACCGGGGCTTCTTGTTCAGGCTGCCGGTCAGGTTTGGCCTGCTCCGGTTTTGGTTGTTGAACCGGACGTGACCTGGTTCTGAGGCGTGTTCCCGAGGAGCGCCCGTTGTTGGGGCGCTGGCTTTTCACTCTAGGCAGTTTTCCGAATAACTCGTTTCCCGGATCGAGTTCTTTTCCCATTTCGCATACCTGACCCCAGTTCGTATCGAAGGTGAGATCGCATTTGTCTTTGTATTGGTGGGCTTCCACGACGAATTCGTATTTCCGGCCGTTGGCATGAAGAAGCTCCAGCAATCGCAGGCGATTGCGGGGATCCGCCGGGGATCGTTCGATAAGATCGCGAAGCAGTTCGACTGTTTGGTCTAGATTTCCGTTGCCAGTGTTCATCAGTTGCCACCAACATGTTTTCATTAATTGTTGGGCGAAATTTACCGTTCGTCAATAAAATTAAGAGCTCGGCGCAGCTATTTTCTCGTCAGGCCGGTAACGGCGCGGCGTCCTGGATTAACCGGAAAACCGCGCTTGCGGAGCATCGGATAGATTGCTAGGATGCGGCGGTGTCCTTGGTTCAGACCATATCATGCGTATTAACCCCGTCACCCATGCGGATGGAGTCGTGCTGTTGCGTCTGTACCATGGGGATCGCATGGTATCGCTCGCAGGTTTGAATCCAACGCCTTAGTTACCTTTACCCAGACCCAAGTCGATACCCGCGCTTCCCCGCAGTTTTCAGGCCGGGATTCGTAAGCGTTTGCCCCCTCAATCAACGACCCCGGTATGCTTTTCGTTCATCTGCAAGAGGATTTCATGCCGCATATTTCAGTAACTCATGTCGGGGACCCATCGGGTGCCAACGGCTACGTTCTACTCACCCCAACCATCGAAAAGGACGTGGAGAAACGACGATGATCGATGCCGACGCACTGATTATCGGTGCTGGTCCTGCAGGACTATTCCAGGTATTCGAACTGGGTTTGCTCGATATCCACGCCCATGTCGTGGATACATTGCCGCAGCCGGGCGGGCAGTGCTCTGAGCTGTATCCGGACAAGCCCATCTACGACATCCCTGCGCTGCCGGTATGCGACGCACAGGAACTGGTGGATCGATTACTCAAACAGATCCAGCCCTTCAGTCCGGCATTTCATCTGGGTCAGGAAGTGCAGGTCGTTAAGAGGCTCGAGGATGCTAGATTTTATCTGCGCACGAGCAGCGGAACAGAATTCAACGCAAAGACCGTAGTCATCGCGGCCGGTGTGGGCGCATTCCAGCCGCGCAGGCTTAAGTTCAACGACATCGATGACCTGGAAGACAGGGTGATCCACTACCGGGTGTCCGACCCGGATACTTTTGCAGGCGCGCGCATCGTCGTTCTCGGTGGCGGTGATTCCGCCCTGGACTGGGCGTTGGAGCTGCAAGGTGTCGCCCGTGAAGTTACGCTGATTCACCGGTCGAAAACTTTCAGGGCGGCGCCGGCATCGGTGTCGAAGTTCATGAGATGCGTCGCGCGCGGTGAAGCCGGATTCATGCAGGGCAACGTCGTAAGCCTTCAGCGGCAGGGTGAAGTTCTGAAAACGCTGGGCGTACTCGGAGCAGATTCGGTCACCCGCGACATAGAACTCGACCATCTGCTGGTTTTCTATGGGCTGTCGCCAAAGCTCGGGCCCATCGCGGAATGGGGTTTGGACCGCGTCAAGAATCAGATCATGGTCGACACGGAGAAATTTCAGACTAGCATCCCGGGTGTGTTTGCGATCGGTGATATCAATAACTATCCCGGTAAGAAAAAACTGATATTGAGTGGGTTCCACGAGGCGGCTCTGGCGTCATTCGCAGTGAAGCAGCATCTGGATCCAGAGGCAACGATCCACTTGCAGTACACTACAACCAGTACCAGGCTGCATGAGCGTCTGGGACTAAAAGATGCGGTGTAACTAAACGACAATGAGCCCGAAAGTCAAACCCATTGTAAACCGTGGTCCGCACAGGAAAGGGTTTACCACGAGTATTCTGCACTGCGACAGACAGAAAAACATCGAGCACGGTTCGCTTCACAAACCGATCCACAACTCCGTTGCTTTTGGTTATGAAAGGGCGGAGGATCTGGCCGCGGTTTTTCAGGGTAAGCAGCAGGGATACGCTTACGGCAGGCAAGGTAACCCAACGGTCGCGGCTCTTGAGGATAAGATCACCCTGATGGAAAACGGTGTGTCGACGGTGTGTTTTGCCACCGGCATGGCGGCTATCTGCGCCACTTTACTGACGCTGTTGCGTGCAGGAGATCATTTGATCGCGAGTTCCTTCCTGTTCGGGAACACCGACAGCCTGTTCAAAACCTTCAGACAGTTCGGCGTCGAAGTCAGTTTCGTGGACTCGACGTCGACCGGGACTGTCGCTTCCGAGATCAGGTCGAACACCAAAGTCGTTTTCGTCGAAACCATTGCAAATCCTCGAACGCAGGTCGCGGATCTCGAAGGAATCGGCAAACTGTGCGGGGAAGCCGGCCTGCTGTACATCGTGGACAATACGCTGACAACGCCGTATCTTTTTCAACCCGCCTCCGTCGGCACCCACCTCGTCATTCACTCGTTGACCAAGTATATCGGAGGCCACGGCAATGTACTGGGCGGCTCGGTAACGGATACCGGACTGTTCGACTGGGCGTCGTATCCTCATATATATGACCAGTACAAAAAGGGCGACGAGCAGAAGTGGGGCCTGTTACAGGTACGGAAGAAGGGGCTGCGCGACAGCGGTGCGACGCTGTCCTCCGATTCAGCGCACATGCTCGCAGTGGGCGCGGAAACCCTGGGTTTGAGGATGGCGCGTGCCTGTGAAAATGCGATGGCAATGGCCGGGTATCTGGGTTCGCACAAGTCGGTTAGCCGGGTTTTCTATCCCGGCGAGGACGGCCATCCCGAGCATGACCGCGCCAGCCGGCTGTTTGGCGCCTATGGAACGATTTTGAGTATAGAACTTGCCGACGGCGTGGACTGCTTCAGGTTCCTGAATAATCTCGATCTAATCGTCAAATCGAGCAACCTGGGCGACAACCGCACGCTGGCCATACCGGTCGCCCATACCATCTTTTACGAAATGGGCCCGGAACGCCGGGCTTCGATGGGCATCTCGGACGGAATGGTTAGATTCTCGGTGGGTATCGAAGACGAGGAAGATCTGATTCGGGATCTGGAGCAGGCGTTGTAGACTGTAAGTTATTTCTCCAATGAATACGCATATGGGGTCAACCGGAGGCTGCCAGTGCGGCCAGGTCAGGTACAGATTGAGCGATGCGCCGAAGGCTCTTTATGTGTGCCACTGCCTGCACTGTCAAAAACAGTCTTCCAGTGCATTCGGTATGTCGATGTGGGTACATCGCGACGCGGTTGAGTTCACGTCCGGAAAGTTGTCTTTCTGGTCCACCAGAGGCGACAGCGGCGCGGAAAAGATCTGTGCCTTTTGCGACACGTGCGGCACCCGCATCTATCACGCAACCGACGATGGTATGGATATTCTCAGCATCAAAGCAGGAAGTCTGGACGATTCGACCTGGCTGCGGCCGACCTGCCATCTGTGGATAAAAAGAAAGCAAGCGTGGCTGAGGGTCAATCCGGACCATGATACATGTTACGACACCGAGCCTCCGAGCGACGAAGAACTGATGCGGCAATGGACGGCCGCAAGGACACAGGCGGGAGCGAAACGCGCGCAATGTTCGGATATGTCCGGCAAGGATTGAGTAATGAACCACTGGATCTCCCGGCCGTTTAGATTGTTTGGCGTTATGGTAATTGTTTTGACTTTGTTCTCGATGCAAGGGTGTTCGAATCGTGCATGGTATGGCGGATTTGAGTCCAGCGAACGGATGCGTTGTCAACAGGTATCGTCGCCGGAATTTGACGATTGCAGGGATCAGTCCAACGTAGGATACGACCAATACAAGCAAGAACGTGATCAACTCGGCGCGTCAATCCAACGAAGCCGGATGCCCGATGCGGATTAAATCGAAGCGTGATGTAACGAGTAGCATAGTGCTATACTGGCAGGACGATTTGGCCAAGACGGCCGGGCCATACTTGCCGGAGATTGAAAGCATATGACCTACTTCAAACCCATCGAGGCGACCTGCCAGCTTTGCAGAAGCGACAAGCGACGTCGTATCTACCGGATTCGCCACGATCTGGCTGGAAGCAGGAACCGGGTGACCATTTTCTGCGAACATTCCAAAGCGCATCAGGGGCCAAAAGGTATTGAAAATGCACATGTACCCCAGTTACTGAAACAGGTCCGCGACTCCAAGAAATTTCCGACGTCTCCGGCTCTATGTGTACATTGTGGTCGCACGATACAGCAGCGCGGCTGGATCCAGGTTGACACGGCCCAGCATCAGATCACGGGATTCCTCTCCGATTACCCTATTCCGAGGAATTTCGTTTGTGGCATCGATTGTTTCAAGAAGCTGTTAGCCGCCCAGGCAAGACAACGTCGTGCGGCACGACCGCAAACCAACTGCCGGCATTGCGCAGAATCCTTTGTGGCGCGGCGAGGTGCCAAGTTTTGTTCGACGCGGTGCCGAGTCGCCGCCCACAGACATCGCCACAAGGCTTAGCCCACCGTTTCTTTCTTGAACTACGTTTGGCGTAACGTTAATCCGGTTACACAATCAAAATTTTATCTTCCGGATATAAGCCGGGTGGTTTCGGACGTAACCGCGTCCAGGGCGTGCTTGAGTCTTTCGCTGCCCGCCTCGATGGACTCTGTTTTTTCAATGCAGATCGGCTCGCCGAATACGACCGCGATTCTGCTGAAGGGGACCGGGAGAATATAGCGATCCCAGCTCGCAAACACTTTTTTCCTGCTCGCATCGAAAGCTACCGGTATAACCGGCGCACCCTGCGCGCGGGATACCTGGACCACGCCGGGCTGAACCTCGTTGGCGGGTCCAAGGGGGCCGTCTGGTGTGATTGCCACGATGCCGCCTTTCGCCAGGACGCGAATGATCTGTTTCATGGCCTCGAAGCCGCCTCGCGTGGAGGAGCCGCGTATCGCTGACTTGCCGAATAGGGCCGCCACCCGAGCGACGTACTCACCGTCCCGGCTGGATGATATCAGGCAGTGAATGTTTTCGTTTCTTCGCAACACAGGCAGCAGGATTTGCCGGTTGTGCCAGAAGGCGTAGATGAATCCTTGTCCCTGTCGTGAAAGTCGGTTGGGAAATGCCGACCCGTGCATCGACACGCGGGAAGTCAGGACAGTAAATTTTAGATATGCCCAGACGATCCTCGGTAAAACCGCCATCGCGACCTTGTCCCGCACTGATTTCAGCATGCGGTGATTCGAACAGTGATTAAGTTATAATGCCGCCACATGTTTTTGGCCGGGCTGTGGGTAATGGAGTCTGGCGTCGTATTCAAGAGGTAGAACGAATGGGGGATTATCAGACGATAATCGCGGAAGTTGCAACGATTCTGTCCGAGAAAACCAAGATCAAACGGGAAAATCTGAAACCCGATCTTCACCTCGAAGAGAGTGGCCTTGATTCTTTTGCGCGGATTGAACTGGTGCTTGCCATGGAAGAACATTTCGGCATCGAGCTGTCCGACAGCGAGGCCGCGGACCTTTCAACGGTTGACGACGTGGTCCGCGTCATCATGAGCAAACAGGACAACGCCGCGGGCTGATATCGATTATCGCAGTACGCCCGCCATGGCTTCGAATCTACTCGATGTAATGTTGGATCATACACGCGGTAATCAATCGTCGCGCGGCATGCACTTCTGGAACACGTCTTCCCGCGACTACGACCACGTTCCCTACGCCGAACTCGTTATGAGATCCTACGCGTTTGGCAGCCGACTTCGTGATGCGGGCCACGGGCCCGGGACGGTTTGCATGATTGCCTGCCATTCGCCTTACGCGACGCTGGTCGCGTTCTATGGCGCGATTTCCGCCGGTTTGATCCCGATGATATTCCCGATGCCCAGGGCGCTGGGCAGCCACGAAGCGCTTGTTGAAAGGATTCGTCACTGGGGGTTGCGCTTCGACAGACCGGCGATCGTGGTGCTGGAGGATAATATTCAGGAGAAGTTTCATCGCGAAGTTCCCGCCGCCGTAGCGGTGATTCGAATTGGTGAATCACCGCTGGGTGACTGCGATATCCGGCCGAGTGCCGCATTGGATCGCATGCCCGGCCGGGACGACGTGGCCTTTTTCCAGACCACCAGTTCTTCGACGGGTGACCATAAGGCGGTGGCCATATCGCACGGCAATATCCTGGCCAACGTGCACGGTATCCGGACCGCAGTGGCCATGGACGAGAACGAGCGCATGGTTTCGTGGCTGCCGCTGTTCCATGATATGGGTCTGGTTGGCACGGTTCTATTTTGTTTTTGCAACCGTTACTCGCTGTACATAATGACGCCCACCCAGTTCATAAAACGTCCCGTGCTGTGGCTGCGCGGGATGAGCGAGCACCGGTGCACGATTACCACGGCGCCTAATTTCGGCTACGACTATTGCTCGAGGATTTCCGAGAAGGACATGGCCGAACTCGACCTTTCAGGCGTCAAGCACTTTTTTATCGGCGCGGAGCCCATTCGTATGTCGACCATCGGCGAGTTCTGCCGCCGGTTTTCGAGCTCCGGCGTGCGCCGTGAAACGATCCGCCCGGCTTACGGGTTGGCGGAGTCCACGATCATCACCACGATCTCGCGCCCAGAAAACCGGGCTCGTTTCGTCTTCATCGATCCGGAGAGTATTGGCATGAACGAGGAGATCGAAGTCGTGGGAGAGTCTGGTTTCGAACAATCGGAGCTCGAAGGGCCGGTGCCTGAAAATATGGTGGCAGCGTGTACCGCGGGAACCGCGATAGAAGGAATGAACCTGGAATTGGTCGACGAGGATGGAGCTCCCGTCGCGGGCGATGGACACGCGGGAGAGATCGTGATTCACGGAAGTTCGGTCGCCCTGGGCTATGTCGATGGAAGACAAGGGCTAATCGACGAATTCGACGATCATCGTGTCAATACAGGGGACATGGGTGTTCTGATCGACGGCGAGCTCTTCATCATAGAAAGGATCAAGAACATCATCATAAGAAGCGGTGAAAACTTCATGGTAAACGCTATGGAGCAGCGGCTTGCCGATCTTCTGGAGGTGTCACACGAGAATGTGGCGGTGTTCGAAACGGACATCCACGATCCCGCGGGCCCCATCATCGTGCTGATAGAAAAGCACAAGGGCCTGGGCCCCAGCGAAGTCGCGTCACTGCTGGCGAGGCTGCCCCGCGAGTCTTTCCCCGTGGACCTGATCCTGTTCAGCCGGGCCCGGGTGATACCGCGGACAACGAGTGGGAAAAAGCGTCACTTCTTTTGTCGCAAGCTGTTCCACAGCGGCGATCTCGCTTTCCAGTCGCGAATCGAAGTGACGCCCGACCTCATCGCCGCGGCGTTGGCGAAAATCGCGGAGATTCCGGACTGAGATGCAGAATCGGCGCGAGGCGCGCCTCCTACAATAGAACCCTTTCGCCATCGGCGCGAGGCGCGCCTTATACAATGGGTCAGGGTTGTAGGAGCGGCGCCCCGCCGCGATGGGCCGCAGCCCGAATCGCCTAACGACGGGCTATTTGGGAGAATCGATCTTCCTGAAAGCGATGCGGTGCAGGTCGAGTCCTCCGACTTCGAACATGTA
>JAHEIO010000295.1 GCA_024639325.1 Gammaproteobacteria bacterium | reverse complement strand
GTCGTCCTAAACAATCTCTACAAACTCACCCAGATGCAAAGCGTGTTCGGAATCAATGTGGTGGCGTTGTCGAACAATCAGCCGCGGCTGTTCAATCTCAAGGAACTGCTCGAAGAGTTCATCCGTCATCGTAGAGAGGTCGTAACGAGAAGGACGATTTTCGATTTGCGCAAGGCCAGGGAGCGAGCGCATATTCTCGAGGGCTGGGCGGTAGCGCTCAGCAATATCGATCCGGTTATCGCGGTCATCAAGGCCGCGCAGAATCCCGCCGAAGCCAAGGCCGGACTGATGCAACGCGCCTGGGAGCCGGGCGTCGTGACCAAAATGCTGGAACGATCCGAATCCGGCATCTCCCGCCCCGAGAAACTCGGCGACGAGTTTGGCCTCAAAGATCAAAAATACTACCTGTCGGAAGCCCAGGCGCAGGCGATACTGGACCTGAGGCTGCATCGGCTGACGGGCTTGGAACAGGAAAAAATCCGCAAGGAGTATGAAGAGATCCTGGACCGAATCGCTGCTCTGCTCGAGATTTTAGCGGTTCCCGAGCGGCTGATGCAGGTGATCCGGGAAGAACTCGAGCTGATACGCGACGAATACGGTGATGAGCGGCGTACCCAGATCGTCGAAGACGAGTACGCGCTGTCAATGGAAGATCTCATAGCGGAAGAGGACGTGGTGGTAACGTTTTCCCATACCGGATACGCCAAGGCTCAACCGACTTCCGAATACCGCGCGCAGCGGCGGGGCGGTCGCGGCAAGACCGCAGCCAGGACCAAGGACGAAGATTTCATCGAACGAATGTTCGTTGCAAATACGCACGATATGCTGCTGTGCTTTTCGGACCGAGGCAAGATCTACTGGTTGAAGGTGTATCAGCTGCCCCAGGCCGGCAGGACGGCGCGCGGCAGACCGCTGGTCAATTTACTGCCGCTGCAGGAAAATGAAAAAATAACCGCGGTATTGCCGGTTAAGGGTTTCGACAAGGACAAGTACGTGTTCATGGTCGCCAGCGACGGCACCGTCAAGAAAACGTCGCTGACGGACTTCTCGCGCCCGAGAACTTCCGGCATCATCGCGATTGATTTGAGGCCCGAAAGCTACCTTGTCGACGTCGGGCTGACCGACGGGCGGCAGCATATCTTCCTGTTCACCGACGCCGGAAAAGCCATTCGATTTGCCGAATCGGACGTGCGCGTCATGGGAAGGGGTGCGCGCGGTGTGCGCGGGATCTCCCTGAAGGCCCAACAAAAGGTCATCTCTCTCATTATCGTCGGCAGTGACGACAGCGGCGCGGAGACCATCCTGGCGGCCACCGAGAACGGCTATGGAAAACGAACCAGGTTGGAGGATTTTTCGCGGCAAGGTCGCGGAGGGCAGGGCGTCATCGCCATACGCGTGAATGAACGCAACGGACTGGTCGTCGGGGCCGATGCGGTTACCGACGATGATGAACTGATGCTGATTACCAATACGGGCACATTGATTCGCACACGCTCTGCCGAGGTCTCGGTTCAGGGGCGCAATACGCAGGGTGTGCGCCTCATCGGTATCCAGGGCGGCGAGCGCCTGGTGAGCATCGAAAGAGTGGTCGAAGCAAACGGCCAGCAGCAAGAAGAAGAGTAGCGCGCCTGCGCGGTTTCGCCGTTGTCACGAGTCTTCAACTTCAGCGCGGGCCCCGCGGCGTTGCCGGAACCGGTCCTCGAACAGGTCCAATCGGAGCTGCTGGATTGGCGCGGGATCGGCGCCTCGGTCATGGAGATCAGTCACCGCAGCAAGGAATTCCTGTCATTGGCGGAGCAGTCGGAAGCGGATCTGCGAACGCTCCTGGCCGTCCCGGACGAATACAGCATCCTGTTCCTGCAGGGCGGAGCGCAGATGCAGTTTTCCATGGTTCCGCTCAACCTCCTCGACGAAAGACTCCGTGCCGATTACGTCGATACCGGACACTGGTCTCGCCTCGCCATCGAGGAGGCGAAGCGCTACGGCAGGGTCAATGTGGCAGCAACCGGTGCGGACGCCGGGTACACGGCAATCCCGGCGCGGGACGCTTGGCGGCTGGACCCCGCTGCGTCATACCTGCATTACACACCCAATGAAACGCTTACCGGTGTCGAATTTCATTGGGTTCCGGACATTGGGGCCACGCCGCTGGTCGCCGACATGTCGTCGACGATACTCTCCCGACCCGTCGAGGTGTCACGATACGGGCTGATTTATGCCGGCGCGCAAAAGAACATCGGTCCCGCCGGACTCACCGTCGTTATCGTGCGGCGTGATTTGACCGGCCGGTGCGCGCCAAACGCCCCCAAGCTCTTCGACTATCGGCGGCAGGCCGACGCGGGTTCTATGGCCAATACCGCGCCAACTTTCAGTTGGTATGTATCGTCCCTGGTGTTTCGATGGCTGCTTGATCAGGGCGGGCTCGAGGCAATCGCACGCGTGAACCAGCGCAAGTCGACAAAGCTCTACCGGTGCATCGACGGCTCGGAGGGATTTTACTCGAATCGGGTTGCGCCGGATTGCCGCTCCTGGATGAATATATCATTTCACCTGACATCCCCGGAGCTGGAGTCGGAGTTCCTGGCCCGGGCTGA
>JAHEIO010000294.1 GCA_024639325.1 Gammaproteobacteria bacterium | reverse complement strand
TCAGGGCTGGCCGATGGTGAGGGCGGGGTCGCCGAGCAGGCTCCAACCCAGGATGACATCGAGCTGTTTGGGGCGCGATTTCGCATAGTCGCGCTTGGCCTGGAGCACCGCGTCGCCGATGGTGACGCCGGGGGAGAGCAGATACCCGAACAGCACCGTCGACATCTCCCGCTCGGCCTGCGCCTCGGTCAGGGTGCTGGCCCCCAGCACCGCCACCGCACCGCGGTCCCCGTTCAACAAGAAGTTATGGCCCATGGTGTTCTCGCTCGGCGAGACGTAGTAGGTATTCCAGCAGCCCCACTGGGTCACCACCGTCGGCCGGCTGAAATTCTCCAATGCTTTCACGTCATTTGCAGTGAGCAGGTGCTGGAAGGACCACAGACTGTAACTCGAATGGCCAAAGAAGCTGGTCACGGCCGCGCCGTTGTTGATGGCGGAAATCAGCGCTTCGCGTACCGCAGGCAGGTCGCCGTCGTCCATGTAGGCCCGGCTCACATTCCAGTCTGCCGGCATGGCGTCGATCAGATTGTCACTGTCCGCGCTGAACGAGTACCCCTGGTTGGCATCGTGCTCGTCCGCGGCGAACACCGCAGTGTTCCCGTAGTCGCGCTGATCCCAGGCCGTGCTCCGGTTGACCCAGGTCTCGAGCTCGGCCTCCGTGCGCACCGGCAGTCGCCCGATGGCCAGATCAGGCACCTGGTCGCCGTCGACGTCCGCATACAGCGCATCCACCGGCGCATACCACACGAATTTGTCGGTCTTTGCGTACAGCGTCGGCACGAAACTGACTGCGCCCAGGCCGAGGTGGTCGAAGTAGTCGTAGGTATCCCCGCCCACCAGCAACACCATCTCGATGCCCAGATTGGCGTGGGCGTAGGCAATGTAGTCCTTTATCGGCTGCGCCCCGGGTACCGCATGACCGAACTGGGCGTAGATGTCCTCGACGTCCACCACCTTCACCGTATAGCCCTGGGCCTGACGCATCCCCACCAGCTGATCCAGCGCCGGGCCGATAAAGTCGGGGTGGGCAATGATCAGGTACGACGACTCGCCGACGGTGATATCCGTCTCCGGCTGCGACGGCGCCAGCACGGGCGCGTACAGCGCCCCGGCCGTCGACACGTGATACGTCGCCTCCTCCCCCGAACCCGCGAACCGGGCCCGGTAGGCGCCGCCGGTAGCGGTAGTCTCCACCCCGGTCAGATAGGCGACAGTGCCGTCTGCGCCAACGCGGTGCACCACCACGTCCGCGCTTGGCAGCCCGTCGACCTCGAAGGCCTCGGCCGCCGCCATAAAGCTCAGCCGCCCGTCCCGCGCCACGAAACGCCGTGGGTAGGTGACCGCGTAGCTGTCCAGGGCGACCAGGTCGAAGGCGGCGGTCGTGTCCAGGGGCAGGGCGAGAGTAAGCGTGTTCCCGCCCTCTACGAGCGCTCCGTCGGACAGTTCCAGCTCCATCGGGAGGTCCAGCCGCCCGTCGAACCACTCTTCCGCAACTTCCTTGCCGTTCAGCGACACCACCACGTGGTGATCGGGATCGGCGGGAAGATCGGTCACTCCCCACAAACCTACCGACAGCGTTACCGGCGCCGGCGCCTCGCCGTCGTACTCATCGACCGTGAGGCTAAAATCCTTCTCGAGCGGACTGAAAGCCATCAGCCACTCCGCGTACCAGGGGTCGCCGTTGGGAGCGCCGGTACTGTACTCGGAATCCTTCTCCACCCGCTCGGTCTCCAGATAGAAAGGAGCCACGGCCGCGCCCCCAGGGGCGACGCCGTCCTCTGCACCAGTCTGCACCGCCGACTTGCTCAATCGAAGCACATACACGTTCGTCTTCGTGTACAGCGTATCCAAAGGTTGCCCCACAAACTCGATGTAGCCCCCCGGCCCGAATCGTTCGGGCCGGCTGGCCTGTCTCTGTTTCCGTTTCTTCTTCTTTTTGTTTTCTGGCTTCAACGCCCCCCGCACCCAAACCGGGACGTCTTCCCCGCCCGCGGTCAGACCAATCCGTTTGGTGCGTATACCGGACAGATCCACTCCCGCCGCCAACAGCTCCTCGTGCGTCACCCGGTGCAGCCCGGACTCGATGACCTCGAGATTGAGCAGCCCCGTATCCGTCACCGGCCCCAACGCCGACGCCTCCCTCGACATCCCACGGTTCAGCCACGACGCCGTCACCGCACTCGTCTCCAGCTGCCGCCGCCTGCGCTCCAGCTTGCGCTCCATCTTCGCCCGCTTCCCGTGTTTGCGCGCCCGCCTCTTCTCCTTGTGCTTCGAACGAATCGACTTCCAGGCGATCTTCCCGCCGCGCTCGCCCGCCCGGCCGTACTTCCGGCCCAGTTCGAACGGACCCCGCAGCCGCGTCACGCCAAAGATGTCCACATCCTCGATGGCAAACTCGTCCCCCTCGACACCCACCGCTTCATACCCGTAACGCTGACGCTCCACCGAGTCGACTACCTTCGACGGAATCGGCTCCTCATTAATACGTTCCCAACCCCCGTCCAGTCCCCTCACATACAAATTGAATCCCGCATTCCCCGTCTCCGTCGCCGTCGACCACTCAAACTCTATAAATCTGCCTCCACCCGTCGCTCGAAAATA
>JAHEIO010000293.1 GCA_024639325.1 Gammaproteobacteria bacterium | reverse complement strand
TGGATGCTGACTGCGACCGCTCTCGTTCTGTTCATGACGATTCCCGGTCTTTCATTGTTTTATGCGGGCATGGTACGCAGCAAGAACGCGCTGTCGGTCATGATGCAGTGCTTCGCTATAACCTGTCTGATGACCCTGCTTTGGTTCGTTTACGGCTACAGTCTTGCATTCGATGAAGGTGGACAGTGGATTGGCGGCTTTGGAAAACTTTTCATGAAAGGCATCACCGTGGACAGCCTGTCCGGAACCATACCCGAGACGGTGTTCTCCACGTTTCAGATGACTTTCGCCATCATCACACCGGCCTTGATCGTCGGCGCATTCGCCGAGCGTATGCGATTTTCAGCGATGCTACTCTTTATGGGAATGTGGTTCACCCTGGTCTATGCTCCGATCGCACACTGGGTGTGGGGCGGCGGCTGGCTCGGTGAAATGGGCGTACTCGATTTTGCCGGCGGAACGGTGGTCCATATCAATGCGGGCATTGCAGGTCTGGTAGCTTGTATTTTGCTGGGCAAACGCAAGGGCTACCCGGGTACCGCCATGCCGCCCCACAGCCTGGTACTTACTCTTGTGGGCGCCGCCATGCTCTGGGTTGGCTGGTTCGGATTCAACGCCGGCAGTGAACTCGCCGCCGACGGTGTCGCCGGCATGGCGATGATCGTCACACAGATTGCCACGGCTGCCGCCGCAATGACCTGGATGTGCATCGAATGGCGGGCCCATGGCAAACCAAGCGCATTGGGCATCGCTTCAGGGGCGGTTGGCGGCCTTGTAGCCATCACACCGGCGTCCGGCTTCGTCGGCCCCATGGGCGCCCTGTTCATTGGGATCGCGGCCGGTATCTGCTGTTATCTGGCCTCCGTGAAGCTCAAAAGAGCGCTTGGGTATGACGACTCGCTGGACGTTTTTGGCGTACACGGCGTGGGAGGCATTGTCGGCGCGATCCTTACCGGGGTGTTCGTCGACAGTACTTTCGGCGGTGCGGGGCTTGCGGAAGGCGTGTCGATGGGCTCTCAGGTCTTCAAGCAGTTCGTAGGCGTAGTGGTTACTATTGTTTATGGCGTCGTTCTATCCTTCGTGCTGCTGAAGATCGCTGATGCGGTTTTCGGTTTGCGAGTCGATGTGGACCAGGAAACCGAGGGCCTGGATATCGTTTCGCACGACGAACGAAGCTACAACATCTAATCTTCTTCACCCACCCCCCGAACGATCCAGGGACGGGATCGCGGGGGTAATTGGGTAATGATTGATATATCGCGGCGGGGCGCCGCTCCTACAATTCAAGGTTGTCGTCGAGAATTTCGACGTAGGATTCGTCTCGCATCCTCTTCAACCAGCTCTCGTACCGCTCTTCCGATTTTTGTGCTACCAATTGTGCGCGGGCACGCCCACGAGTGACTTCCTCACCCATGTTCTGCTGACGCCGGTCCAGGACCTGGATCAGGTGAAAGCCAAACGGGCTGAATACGGGTTCGCTAACCTCACCGGCTTTCAGTTTGCTCATTGCATCTTCGAAGGATCCGGTCAATTCGCCCGGCATCACCCAGCCCAGATCACCGCCCTTGGCTGCGGATATCGGGTCATCCGAATGCACTCGTGCCAAATCGGGGAAACTTTCACCGTTTAGGACGCGCTCCCGCAGCTGTTCCGCCCGATGCTCTGCCTCGGATTGAGACAGAAACTCATCAGTCTTTATCAGAATGTGACGTACGTTGGTCTGGGTTACCGCAGACTGGTTGCTGCCCTTTGCGTCATTGATATGGAGAATGTGGAATCCGTTCGGACTCTGCAGCACATTAGTGCTGCTGCCGATATCGATTCTGCTTAATGCCTCCGTAAACAATTCTGGCAACTCCTCCGGGGTACGCCAGCCCAGGCGTCCACCTTCCGATGCGTCAGGCGCGTCGGAGTATTTTTTAGCCGCCTCGGCAAATTCCATACCGCGTTGCAGACTGGACACAACACTCTTGGCCTTGTCGCGTGCGATATCCGTTAGTTCAGGACCCGCATTTTCCGCCACGCGGACAAGAATATGCGAGACGTCGTACTCCCGGGCGTCGGCTCGGCCTCCGCCGCTCGCGATGAAACCGTCAAGCTCCTCTTCGGTAACGACAATTCGGTTTCGGATATGGCGGGTATAGATCTGATTGATCAACATCTGGGTCTTGATGCTTTCCCGGAACAAGCCATAGGATATGCCTTCTGACGCAAGGGCTTCCCTCAGCTGACTCAGGGTCAGCCGATTGTTCCGGGCCACATTTTGAACCGCATCATCTATCGCCTTTTCGTCCACGCTCAACCCAAGTCTTTTCGCAGCCTGGAGTTGCAACTTGTCGTTTATCATTTGCTGCAGCATCTGCCTGCGCAGCTCGTCACGTGGCGGCGCGTCCCCCCCCTGGGACTTAATTTCCGCATCCAGACTGGTGAGCCGATTTTCGAGCTCGAGATGGGTTATGACGTCGTCGTTAATAACGGCGATGACCCGGTCCAGACTCTGACCGCGGACCGCACCGCCGATACAAATAACGGCAATAATGATGATTCCAAATCTGCGGAACATAATGCAATCCGGTAGCCGATAGTTTAGTAACTACGAATGTG
>JAHEIO010000292.1 GCA_024639325.1 Gammaproteobacteria bacterium | reverse complement strand
GGTCAAGACAAATCAAGCATTAGTGGATGCTATTTGACTAGGAAAGCTTTGATCAGCTAATCGCTGGAAATTCTGACGAAGCTGAGGCAAGAATCCGTTTGCGAATGTCTCAAATGGGTCGGTTGCTGTCTGTAAAGCGCAGCAAATTATGCTCTCCACCCTGTAAAATCCACCGGCAGTTGACAGATTCATTGCGGACCGTGGAAATTTGAGTATTTGGATCAGATTTCGACGGAAACGTAGTGGTACTTTCGGCCAATACCGGTCAGTCGCGAAGGTAAAGAAAACCCGGCGCGAGGCCGGGTCTCTATGTTACTCATTTCAGGTGCGTTTACGGGGTGTACCAGATCGGTGAAGTATAGGCGCGTTCCTGCGTCGATGTGGGTGCGCCTTCAGGGATCGGGACACCGAAACGGAAAGCATCATACGTCGTCCAACGTGGCGTCGGGATCTCGATTACACGTGCGTAGTACAGTGCAGACTGACTGGGATCGAAGTCCGGGTCAGTCCACACGGTGACAAGCTCAGCAGCGCCAATGGTGTTGGTCCAGTTCGCGTTTTTCACGTCCACCGTATTACCCACTGCGGGCAGTTTGCCGTCCGCTCCGACCTCTCTTCCGTCGGACCAGGCAACGTCATAGACCTTTTCATGTGTGTTGCCATCGGCGTCCATCCAGCCCTTGATAATCTGGATGCGGTCCAGATTGGCTCCGATGGGGTCACGCAGTGCATACACCATAAAGGTGGGGGCCTTGGCGCCCGCTGGGGCGGCCCTCAAATCTCCTCCCATCGGTACGCCTTTGCGGTAACCCGTAAATGCCGGCGCGCGACTGTTCACATCCTGCTCGGTGAACTCCCAGCCGCCAAAAAAACGTACTCCCATTCGGCTGCCGGTGGTGCCGTATACCTCTCTTCGTTCGATGGCATCAAAGATTGCCTCACGGGTGTTTTCGGTCGCCCAGACCGCGGCCAGCCCGGATGCAACCAGTTGCCAGCCGTCGAGTCTCCCGTTTTCGGTCTCCATCATGACATGCTCCATGCGATGCGGGCTGGGCTCATAGCCGGTGTGCTTGCCAAAGAAGTTGTCTTCTTCCGCAGTAGACAGCGAGGTATGGCTGTCGGTCGAACCGATATGGCCGAACTTGTAGGGGTTGGTGCCGAGGCGGGCTTCGAGCACAAGACCTCGCTTAAGCGCCTCGCGCGCATACTCCCCGGCGAGCATATCGTTGGTTTTTGCTTGAGACAGGTCGAGGTTACCGACGTCCCACTGCTCGTAGTCGGCGAACTCATCGTCCGGCGATAAAAAAGGATGGGCCTCCCCGTCGCCCTTGATCTGGGTGATCTCGTATACGGGCTCCCATTTCATCCGCTCCGTTACATACTCAGTATCGAGTTCCCTTCCGTCATACTGCGCTTCCAGAGGAAACATGATGCCATTGGCGAGGTTGCCGTTGTGGGCAATCGCCAGTACATCGCCACCAGTTGTTTTCTCGTAGTTCGCCAACCACTTCCACAGGTCACGCGGGTTCGGGCTGCCCATCGGTGGGGTCGTGGTATAGGGCACGGTCTGTGACGCCTTGTCAGCACCGTCGCGATGTATCACCACCCGATGCATGTTGGCACCATTAACCAGTGAGGTCCATTCTGAACCAATAAACGCCGTGAACTTGCCCGGGTCGTTGTATTTTTCCGCGGCAGCGATGGTTTCCTGCCAAACAGCCTTGTACGGCGCCGAATCAGGGGTGTAGGTCAATGCTTCCGGGAACTTGCCCTGGGAAAACAGGCCAATGAGTTCAAGTGCCACGTTGACACCATCTCCTGCTTGGATACGGTCGTACAAGTCTCTGCCGGTCGGATCGGAAAGCAGGTGCGGTTTACCCGCCAACAGATCGGGGAATAAACCCATGTTGTCAGAGTGATCGGCCACAACCAGCCAGTCAAGGGGCCGGGATAGTTTCACCGGGGTGCCGGTGGTCGCAACCACTTGATCACCACGCGCAAACTGATAAGCCTCTTCCAGGCCGAGCCGATTACCGAAGGCGCCCGCGTCGAAGGACAGTGCCGTGTGCAGGTGAGTATCGCCCCAGTACAAGTTGCTGGGAAAACCGCGCTGGGCATAGGGTGAGTAACTTTTACCTGTATACGCGTCGGAAAGCATTTTCTCCGCCTCTGGGGGTGCCGGTAGCTGAGCCATCGCCGATAGCGTCATAACAGTTAGACTTAGCGCCAGAACTAATGGGGTGCGTCGCATGGATTTCTCCTTGGGTGGTGTGTCGTTCGCGATCTTATCAACTGACCCTATCATAAAAACGGCCAAAAGCAGCGTCTACACCGAACTGAATGTATATAATGGGTCGTATACTGCCTGGTGCAATTCACAAAATCTAACCGTTGGCTACCAAAATCGGAGGGGCAGTCACCCCGAGTAAGCGGACCGTCAAATCGGATGCGATTTGACAAAATTACCGCTGCAGTCATCCGCCGCTACCGGCCATCAGGTACGTTCACCAACCGATAGGGAACTACGGGTCAATTACTCATTGCCGCCGCTGGCGAAAACGAGGCAACCGGCGTCGGAAACTGCGCTGAATCCTGCGGAAACCGACCAA
>JAHEIO010000291.1 GCA_024639325.1 Gammaproteobacteria bacterium | reverse complement strand
AGCCATCCTCGGCATCCCATCCGCCCCGGGTCGCGATGGCGTGCACGTGGGGGTGCCAGCCCAGCATGTCGCCGTGGGTCTGCACAACCGCGACCATCCCAGGCCGGAAGGTCGGATCCCCCACGGCCGTGGTCATCAGCTCGCGGACCACTTCCCAGCCGGCGCGACAGAGCCCGCCGAGCAGCTCCCGGTGGTGCAGAAAGTACGGGCGCAGCATTTTCGGGATCGTGAACGTCCACAGGCAGTGCCCGACGTCCTCGACCACCTCTTCGGCGAGGAAGGCGCCGAACAGTGCCCCACGCTTGGCGGCACACGAGGGGCAGAAGCCGCGTCTCTGGCACGAGAAGGCGACGAGGAACTCGGCGCGGCACTCGGGGCAGCGCACCCGCGCGAAGCCGCGGTCGAAGACGCCGCAGTCGAGGAACGCGTGGACGGCCTGTTCGATGCCGCCGCGCCAGAAGCCGAAGCGGTGCTCGAAATGCTCTTCCCAGCGCCCCTTGACCTCGTCGTAGAAGGTGTCGACGAGCCGATACAGAGGCGATCCCTGTGGCCGACGAGGCCGATAGAGGGCGCTGTGTTCTTCGGGCGCTGAACGCGGTCGCCCAATAGTGCCGCACCTGCGTCGATTGGCTGGCCGCTACGGTTCAACTGAGCGCCCACATAGGAGAAGGCGCCACTGCCGCCGGAGTCTTCTATCAGAAGCGCCACGGCGTCGGCCTGCCCGTCCAGGCGAGTGACGTCGGACAGGCGCCAGATGGCTTTCCCGAAGTTGAAGGGACGGGCATCGATCATTCCATCGGCCAGGCCGCGAAGCAACCATCACCGCCGATGACCGAACGGGTGATCACAACTCCTGCTTGGCCCCGCTGCGCAGACGGATGACTTCAGCGCGATAGTACTCGATTAATGGATCTCCCTCGATCGGCCGACTCTTGCGTTTCAAATATGTCTTGTGGAAGGCCAGGCCATTCTGAGCGTTGCGAATCTGTCGCCCGATGCGTCTAGGGAAACCGGGGATGTGCCGCAGCCTAAAGCGTTTTTCGGCCTTCACTCCTTCATACTCCTCTGGCGTAATCACAGCGCCCCTTTCATCTGCCAACCCCTCTTGAATCACCTGCCGTTCCCAGCTACCACTCTTGAGCAGAAAAATGATAATGATGGGCAAGATGATTATGTTGATCAAGACGTTCTCAATCTGGTTGATCAGTCCCAAGTTCGCAGCGATCAGCTCCGGCCCTGCTGCCGGATCGATCATATCGACGTCAGCCCCTTGCAGAGACAACAACATGGACAAGGCTACTGCCATCAATATCACGCCTCCACCCATATCCTGGATTCCGTGGGTTATGGCTGCCAGCAGATAGGCGCCCAACGGCGCCAGAATTTTCGTTCTGCGGTTCTGGGCCTGTACCGCCAGCCCGATTCCGGCGCCAACCAGCATACTCCAGATCACATGGTTGCCGATGCCCCAGAAGCTCAGGCGAGCCAATGGCTCGGACAGACCGACAATCCCTTGTTCGGGATAGGAATTTAGCAGAAAATAGTCAGCAATCTCTACAATATTGAAGGCAAACCCACCCAGGGCGCCATAGATAATGCCATCCCGGACACCGTTGACCGTGGTCGGTGCAAACAGAATGAGGAGCAGTAAGGGCAGTACTTTCCAGAATTCTTCGTTGAACCCCACCGTAAAAACGAAGGGGCTAATGGAATTGAATACCACAGCCGGTGTTACAGTGAAGAGCATGGCGAACACCAGGACACCGATCCAGTACCACCAGGATTCGGGCTCCCGCCTATCAAGGTAGCGTATCCATACCAGACCCACCAGTGAACCAAGAAAGGCAATAGCGACAGCCAGTAACACGATCCAGCCATTGGAAAGTGGAGTGAGCCAGGCGCTCCAGATCAGACTGGACAGCAATGTGACCACGACCATGATGGCAACAAATGCGATCTTTCCTGAGAGCCTGTGCAGGGGAGAGTCATACAGCATGCGGTTGAGTGGGCTGTGATAGTCCTGCCGATGAACCTGCTCAGACGAAGTGTTTGGCATAATAGTTTTCTCTCTTTTGAGCATCGGTCAACTTCATGCAGACGTTGTTTCTTTATCTTCACTACTTGATGGTTGCTGGATCGAAGAAGAGCGTCCCCTGTTCGCCGCCCGCCGTCACATACGAAATGGCCAACTGACCAGGGTAGAAACGCCACTCGGTTGCGCTCTGCAGCGCTGCCAGGTATTCTGCCTCCAGCGCTTCCAGTTCATCGTCACAGGCCATTCGAGTCGTCGCGATGGGTGCCACGGCGAGGAGTTGGCCGCCGTCACTTGTGACATCAGCGCTGTAGTTGTTACAGCCGCCAGTGCCCGATACCATGCCATCAGCAAAATCGGCCGAGATCGTCACATCGACGAGGGGCTCCTGATCGAAGTTCAGGCGTTGCAGGTTCCACTGCGTGCCCATCAGGTCGTCCAGCGAGACCGTGTCCAACTCCTCAGACGCGATCTCGACCAACTGGCCATCCTGTAACTCTAGCGTTTTGCGCATTTTGAGCGTGCCGCAGCACATACCCTCGTCTGTCCCTTGCGTAACGATCTCGGCCAGAACCTGATCGTCTG
>JAHEIO010000290.1 GCA_024639325.1 Gammaproteobacteria bacterium | reverse complement strand
AGCTGTGGCGACAGGCATCACCACACTGCTCATAAATCGCGATGCCTTCAAGTTCACTATCCTCATCACCCCAACTACGGCGAATCGGTTGAGCTGATTCGTCGTTTGCGTCGCCAAGGTGACGAAGCTTTCATCGTAAGCCTGCAAGACGAAATCCGGATCTCGATTCCCAGCTGGATGCTCGATCCGGTGATCTGTGACGATTTGCGCGAGGAATCCGTACCCGAGATATCCCTCGAGGCGTTGGTTGCGCTCAGGGCGTTGCTCGATGCACAAACCTTGTGTAAACCGCCATGTCCCGCAAGCTCTGGTTCACTGCCCCCTGAGCAAGGAGACCGCAATGAACCACAAAAAATACCCCCCACAGCAACAGACCGCACTACCGCTGAGCGGGGAAGCCCATTGGATGCAGCTGCCGAGAGAAGTGCGCGAGCAGTGTCGAACACTTGTCGTCGAACTACTCACGCAGTTAGCCCAGCAACCACCAGCCGGAGGCAGCGATGATGAACGATAAGGTCCAAGCGTCGCATCTCGATCGGTGTGCTTTTGTCTACGTACGTCAGTCGAGTTTGCAGCAAGTTCGCGACCATGCCGAGGGGCGGCGCCAACAATATGCCTTGGTCGAACGTGCCCGCACGATGGGGTTCTGCGAGACGGTAGTGATCGACGAGGATCAGGGGCGCTCCGGTAGTGGGCAACAAGAGCGCCCCGGCTTCGGTCGATTACTGAGCGGCGTATGTGAGGGGAGCGCCGGTGCGGTGTTCGCATTGGAGGCCTCGCGACTTGCCCGAAACAATCGCGATTGGCATCACCTGGTCGATCTGTGTGCGTTGACCGATACACTGATCATCGATGCCGAAGGCGTATACGATGCCAGCCAACTCAACGATCGTCTGTTACTTGGACTGAAAGGCACCATGAGTGAGTTCGAGCTCGGCTTGCTTCGCCAGCGTGCCCGCGAAGCCTTCGAACAGAAAGTTCAGCGTGGTCATGCGCTGTGGGAACTGCCAGTAGGGTTTGTTCGGACCGAAGAACATCGAATTGAGAAAACGCCGGACCGGGAGGTGCAGCGGGCCATCGAGGGGGTGTTCCGGAAATTCGTCGAATTGGGCAGCGCACGCCAGACGACGCTTTGGTACTGGCACGAAGAGCTGTTACTGCCGCACGTGATTCCCGGCACAGCGGGCCGTGAGGTGGACTGGCGACGACCCACCGGACACCGGGTCAATCAAATCTTGAAGAACCCCTGTTATGCAGGTGCATTTGCGTATGGTCGAACCGCGGCGCAAACAGTGGTTCGGGAGGGGCGTGCGCGCCAGGGTTCTCGGCGGCGCAAGCCGCAATCGCAGTGGAAGGTCTTGATCCTCGACGCTCACACGGGTTACATCAGCTGGGAAGACTATCTGCGGAACCAACGGATGCTTGAAGAAAATGCCGCTGAACGCGGCGCGGCCCATCGAGGTGCCGCTAAGGGCGGACCGGCGTTGTTGGCAGGGCTATTGCGCTGTGGTTGTTGCGGGCGAAAACTTCGCGTGAACTACAGTGGCAATAGCGGGCGGGTGCCACGCTATGCCTGTAGTGGCAGCCGAGTCGAGCGCGGTTCTGCGCCGTGCCTGTCGGCCGGTGGGTTACGTTTGGATGCCGCGGTGGTCCGCGAAGTGCTTTCGGCGATCCAGCCCGTCGGCATCGAGGCGGCGTTGCTGACAATCGACCAACTCGCTAACACCGACGACCACAAGCGTGAATCCCTTGCACTGGCGCTGGAGCGGGCTCAGTTCGAGGCACGGCGGGCCCAACGTCAGTACGACGCTGTCGACCCGGACAATCGTTTGGTGGCTGGCGAACTGGAGCAGCGCTGGAACAAAACGCTTGAACAAGTCGCGGAGTTGGAACAGCGGATCGCGGCGCTCGATGATCAGATCGAGCCTTTAACGGATGAACAACGCGCCCACCTCATGGCGCTCGGTTCTGATCTGTCCCTTGTTTGGGACCACCCAGAGACCGACGTCAAGGTGCGCAAGCGTATTCTGCGTACGGTGCTCAGAGAGATTGTTCTTAACAACGTTGATGATCCGCCCATGCACGAACTGCACCTGCATTGGCAAGGCGGCGTGCACACGCAGCTGCGTGTACCTCGCAACGGTCGAGGACAACACAACCGTGCGGCCGATGCCGATGTGGTTGAACTCGTCTGTGAGCTGTCTAAGGTGGTTGAGGACAAAGCGATCGCAGCGATACTCAATCGCTTGGGTTACAAAACCGGGCAGGGGAAATCGTGGCATGCACATCGCGTCGCCAACCTGCGCCACTATCATCAACTACCGAAATACGAAAAGCGCACCGACTGGGTCACGCTGGAGCAGGCGGCAAAGCGACTGCAGGTAAGCAATACTGTGGTGAGCCGCCTCATAAAAGATGGCACGTTGCCAGCGAAACAAGTGGTCCGATACGCCCCGTGGATCATCGAGATTGCTGACCTCGAGCTGCCGGCTGTCCAACATGCCATACGTGCTGTCCGCAAAGGCCGTAAACTGCCCAAAACTCATCCAAGCCAGCAGAAAATTCCTTTATAAATCAATCAACATCCAAAAGGTGTAGCACTATGTCAAAGCCTTCCGCA
>JAHEIO010000117.1 GCA_024639325.1 Gammaproteobacteria bacterium | reverse complement strand
GGTTCTCAGTCACCAGCCAATGTGACGGCCCGATGGATGACGTGCGTGAGCTGTTCAGAGAGTACGAGGCGTTCCTGGGAATGGACCTGTGCTTCCAGGATTTCGAGGAAGAACTGGCGGACCTGCCGGGTAAGTACGCACCGCCCGGCGGCGCGTTATTGCTGGGGCGGGTCGAAGACCGCATCGCGGGATGTGTTGCCCTGCGGAAGTTCGGGGAACGCGGGTGTGAAATGAAGCGCTTGTACGTTCGGCCAAAGTTCCGTGGAATAGGACTGGGACGACATCTTGCGGAGCGTATCGTGGAGGAAGCCGGGAGCCTGGGATACGAGCGAATGAAGCTGGACACCTTCGAGTTTCTGGACAGCGCAATTCACATCTACAAGGATTTGGGCTTCCGTAAAACCGGGCCTTACTACAACAATCCCCATGAAAAGGTGCAGTACTGGGAGCTGGATCTGGGCACGTCAGGTATATAGCAGCGGCTCACACTACTCGCTCATTGCCGCCGTCGACGGGTATTTGGGCTCCCGTGGTTTTAGCGAACAGAGGTCCGGCCATTTCACAGACCATTTCTGCGACGTCGTTTGATCCGACTTCCGTTCTGAGCATGTTGTTCTTCTTGTATTCGTCCACGCTGAGCCCGTAGCTGGCGGCGCGAGAGGCCAGGACCTCATCGGTCCAGATACCGGTATCGAACACGGCGTTGGGGTGTACGACATTTACACGGATGCCGTCCGTCGCGAGTTCGAGCGCCGCCACGCGCGCCAGCTGGTTCAGACCGGCCTTCGCCGCAGAATATGCTGAAGCCCCCGGCCCCGGTGCCGACACGTTTTTAGAGCCGACGACCACGACGGCGGGTTCGATGCCGTACTTCAGATACGGAATCGTCGTGGTCAACAGTTTTTGGTGGCTCGACAGGTTGAGTTCCATGCTTCGGTTCCAGGCGTCGTCGTCCATGTCGGCGATGGCCTGGCTGGCTGGGAACATACCTGCGTTGCTAATGACGATATCTAGGCCACCGAAGGCGCAAATCCCCGATCGGACGCTTTCCCCTAGCGCCTCTGTGTTGCATACGTCACAGACCAATCCCAGGACCTCGGACCGGCCAAATAAATCCACGATGTCGCTGTTGAGGTCCAGCGCGATGACGGCGGCACCCCGCACCAGCAGAGAGTTTACGCAAGCCCTGCCGATACCCGAAGCGGCCCCGGTAACGAGCGCGACGCGGCCCGACAGTGGAGATTTTGCGCCGCCTTTTCTGAGTTTTGCCTGTTCCAGGTCCCAGTACTCAACTTCGAAAATGTGCTTGGCATCGAGGACGGACCAGCCGCCAAGAGATTCCGCCCACTGTATACACCGGATCGTGTGCCTGCTGATATCCGCAACGATTTCCGCTTCCCTGACAGTGGCGCCAAACGCCAGCACCCCGGTATCGGGCCACACCGCCCATCTCGGAGCCGGGTCAAGGCAGGTCAATTCACCATTGCTGTTGGCATCGAAATAGGCTTTGTACTGTGCGACGTAGCGTTCCATTGCTTGCTCGATTTCGGCTTCGACAATCAGAGGTATACGCTTGGTGCGTATAACGTGATCCGGGGTCAGAGGCCCCCGGCTCGCGACGTCCACCATGTCGGCAAGCTGGCTGAAACCCCTCGCGACCTCGCCGTTGTCGGCTGCGCATATCATGGGCTTGCCGGCAGCTATCGAGACATATTTACGTAGCCTGGACAGCTGACCTGCGTCAACGGTCGACGGTGCCGTCGCACTCGCCGGATCCCATGTTCCGTTGTCACGCAGGTACGCTTCTGCGGTCTCGACCAGTGAAATCATCCGCTCGTAACTGGTCTTTGCCTCGTCCGCGAATGAAAATACGCCATGGTTCATCAGTATCATCCCTTCGAGCCTGCTCCAATCGAGATGCGAAGTCATCTCCGCGACTTTCCTGGCCAGCTCGAAACCCGGCATGACATACGGGATGAGCACGACGCGGTCACCATACAGATCGTGGACTCGTTGTTCACCATCGGCGGTGTTGGATATTGTGACGACCGCGTCGGCGTGTGTGTGATCGACGTATCTGAACGGGATGATGGCGTGCAGGATGGCCTCCACCGAAGGATTGGGTGCACTGGGGTCCAGCATGGCCGCGCGCTGATACTTGACCATATCGGTGTCCGTCAGCTTATCGAGTTCAGCCATTCGTTTCAGAACATCGAGCTTTACTGGGGAGAAACCGGCGGCTTCGATGGTCGCAAGGTCCCAGCCGCTACCCTTGACGTACAACACATTCTCAGGCTCGCCAAACAGATTCTCGATCGTAGTTTTTACGGAGGTGTTGCCGCCTCCGTGCAGGACAAGATCCTCGTCGCTACCAATGAGGCGCGACGTATAGACCCGCATCTGCAAGGGATCCTCTGCAAACCGGGCGGCTTCGCCATCGGCCCATCTGTTCTTCATGGTTGATCCAGTTCCCGTCCGGTATCTACATTAGACATCATTACGGCTGCCCCAACGTCGATTCATCGTAATTAGGCCGCGTTTGAAATTGTTGAGCAATTTCCACAAGTCGGCGGGGCGCTCACTGAAAATGTGCTCAGCATGCGCCGGAACGAGCTGCCAATCACCCAGCGAAAGTTCGAATTCCAGCTGGCCCGGTCCCCAGCCGGCATATCCGAAAAAAATCCTCAACGAGTCCGGATGGTGCACGTTCACGAGTTTCTTCAGCCGTTCGTAATCCGCACCCCAGTTGACCTGATCGATGATGCCAATGTCGGGTGCCACCATTTCTCCTTTATGCACATACATGACTCGACCCGGTTCCACCGGCCCGCCGAAATACAGATCATGTTTTCCGGCGGTCTCCGGGTCGAGTTCTGACAGTGCGTGCGACACGGGCACATCCGATCGCCTGTTCACAATCAGCCCCATCGCCCCCTCCTCGGAATGCTGAACGAGAAAAATCACCGATCGGGAAAACCTCGGATCTCTCATTCCCGGGGCTGCAACTAGAAAGAGCCCGGCCTCGGGCGTTCGTATCCTCTCCTGTCCAGCATGCGGCGTGCCGGGCAGTGCCAGAAAAAAAGCAAAACATACGATTGTCCGTGAAATCGTTCGCCGGGACATTTATAGTAGAAATGGTTGCAAAGTGCGATTTATGGAAAAGTATCCGATCTATGCCATTCTATCAGGTATGCTGCTGGTGCTTGCCAGTTGCGTTCCTGTGGCGGGTTCTCTGTACCGGATAGCGATGCCGATCACTCCGGAGCGTTTCGATCTGTCGGTCGATGGCGAAGTCCACAGGGCGCTTCAGGTGACGGGTATAGATCACATCATGCTGGCTCTGGCTTTCGAATTTTCGCCGGGGGAACTGGACGCATTCAGGTTGCGTTACGGCTCCACGATAAGGAACGGTGAACACGTTCAGCAGCGAATCACCGGTTCCATCGAACCCCGGGGAATAAATCGCCCGCTCGATTACGTTGACAAGGGGAAGCCCCACCGGATCGAAAGGCGGCTGCCGGTGGTGGTGCTGGCGGACGGTCAGACGTCGCTCGACGTCGACGTCGAAATCGATACAGATGGCAATGAACAGGCGCTGCTCGGGGCCTGGGGTGAAATCCACCGTGATCCACCCCGATTTGCACTGTCGTTCGTCAATGCTGTCGTGGTCTGGACGCTGGGGACACTACTGGTGCTCATCGGCGCCATCCAGTGGGGTCGGCAGATTGCTGCTGTGCGGGCTGACCGGATACCGGATGAGGAAACCAAGCAGGAACGAATCTGGTGCACGCTTTGCCATCTATCCGCGCTCGCAGGCTACCTCCTGCCCTTCGGACACGTTCTTCTACCCCTTTTGATCTGGGTAACCAAACGCGCCAAGGTTCGAGGCGTCGATGACGCGGGTATGGAATCGCTGAATTTCCAGCTGACCGTGTCGCTTTTCGGTCTGATCGGAATCATGCTCAGCGCGGTATTCATCGGCCTGGTCCTGCTGTTTGCGCTGGTAGTGCTCCATGTTTCCATGACCCTTGTGGCTTGCCTGCGCGCGCAGCGCGGTGAGCGCGTGAGGTACCCCGTGAACATTCGCATTATCAGCGCCGGCTTATAACGTGGAAAACACTTCCCCCGCCGCGGCCACCGTGGCATCGAGGTCTTCCCGGCTGTGCGCCGAAGATACGAATCCGGCCTCGAATGCCGAGGGCGCCAGGTATATGCCGCTACCCAGCATGCCATGGAAAAAAGCGTTGAATTTTTTCACGTCACAACTCATCACTTCGCTGAAGAACCGCACCTCGTCCAGCGCTGTAAAAAACAGTCCCATCATGGCGCCGACGTGTTGTGCGCATAAGTCGACGCCGTGACGATCGGCGGCCGCCTTGATGCTACGGGTCAAGTATTGCGTTTTTTCCGTTACCGACTCGAAGAACCCGGGTTCGGAGATCAGGCGCAGGGTTTCGAGTCCTGCCGCCATGGCAACCGGATTGCCGGACAATGTTCCCGCCTGGTATACCGGGCCGTCCGGGGCCAGGTGGTCCATGATGTCGGCGCGGCCCCCGAACGCGCCAACCGGCATGCCGCCACCGATGACCTTGCCGAAGGTACTCAGATCCGGCGTGATCCCGTACAACCCCTGGGCTCCGGTCAGGCCTACCCTGAAGCCGGTCATTACCTCATCGAACAGCAACACGCTATCGTAGCGGCTGCACACCTCACGCAGCGTTTCCAGGAAGCCGGGGACCGGGGGGATGCAATTCATGTTGCCCGCGACCGGCTCGACGATAATGGCGGCGATGTCCTTGCCGATCTTATCGAATACCTGTTGGACCCGTGCAGCATTGTTGTACTCGAGCGTTACCGTGTGCTGTGCTAGATCCGCCGGCACGCCGGGCGACGTCGGAACGCCCAGAGTCAAGGCCCCCGATCCGGCCTTGACCAGCAGGCTGTCCGCGTGTCCATGGTAGCAGCCCTCGAATTTGACGATTTTGTCGCGCCCGGTGAACCCCCGCGCCAGCCGTATCGCGCTCATGGTTGCTTCGGTTCCGGAGCTGACCATCCTGATCTTGTCTAAGGAGGGGATGAGCTGACAGATCTTTGCGGCGAGCTCCGTTTCGATGAGCGTCGGGGCCCCGAAACTCAGACCATTTTCCGCAACCCGTTTGACGGTTGCAATGATCCGGG
The DNA here is from genome assembly GCA_024639325.1 of Gammaproteobacteria bacterium. Taxonomy (GTDB): domain Bacteria; phylum Pseudomonadota; class Gammaproteobacteria; order Arenicellales; family JAANXG01; genus JAHEKE01. The sequence goes on along the minus strand of JAHEIO010000117.1, from coordinate 4,545 downwards.
GGTGTGCGTGCCCCAGGATCATCGGACCCCAGGAGCCGACATAATCGATATATCGCCGATCTTCGACATCCCACAAATACGCACCTTGCGCCCGCTTGATGAATACGGGTTCGCCCCCGACGCTCTTGAAGGCACGAACGGGCGAGTTTACGCCGCCGGGGATGTGCCGTTTTGCAATCGAAAATGAACTTTTCATCTACGCTTCCTTTCCATCATGTTTGACCTGTCGCGCGGCGATTTCCGCTGCCGCTGTATCGACGCCCGAGCGCGTGATGAGGTCGCTGATTGCCGCCGGCGTTTCTTTCCGGCAGCGGCTGCGGTCAAGCGAACGGAGCATTCGGTTCGGTCAGGTCGTTCGGGTTTTTCATTACGGAGACGCTATAATAACCATTTTTTTGCGCTTCGGAGAACGTGTACGCAGTGGAATACAAGACCTATATGTGTGTCATTTGTGGATTTATCTACGAGGAAGAAAAGGGACTGCCTGAGGAGGGTTTCGCGCCGGGGACCCGCTGGGAGGATATCCCCGACACTTGGGTGTGTCCGGACTGCGACGCCGGCAAGGAAGATTTTGAGATGGTGGAGATCTAGACCACCGGCAATCCGCTGCCCGTACTTCTCCGCCTACTTGCGCGCGTACTTCTGCTTGAATTTCCCGACGCGGCCTTCGGTGTCCATAATCTTCTGCTTACCGGTGTAAAAAGGGTGGCAAGCGGAGCATATCTCTACGTGCAGCTCATGATCGAGCGTTGAGCGGGTAGTAAAAGTATTTCCGCACGCGCAAACGACCTTAATTTCCTGATATTTGGGATGGATCTCGGGTTTCATTCGGGCGCCTCGGCCGTCGGTTCTAAAAAGCGGGCCGAATGATAGGGGATTTGGGCCTGAGAAATCAAGTACGGCTGCGGCGATGCAATATGCAGGCTATACCCATTACCGTTTCATCGACTGGAAGAATTCCGCGTTGGTCTTGGTCGCACGCAGCTTGTCGAGAAGGAATTCCACCGCTTGGATGTCGTCCATCGGATGAAGCAGCTTGCGCAGCAGCCAAATTTTCTGAAGTTCCTTGGGATCGGTCAGCAGTTCTTCGCGACGGGTGCCGGTTTTACCGATGATGATCGAGGGGTAGACGCGTTTTTCGGCGATGCGACGGTCTAGATGTATCTCCAGATTGCCGGTGCCTTTGAATTCCTCGTATATAACATCATCCATTTTCGAGCCGGTATCGATCAGCGCCGTGGCCAGGATGGTCAGGCTGCCGCCCTCTTCAATGTTGCGAGCAGCGCCGAAAAACCGTTTTGGTTTTTGCAGTGCGTTGGCGTCCACGCCGCCGGTCAGTACTTTCCCCGATGCCGGCTGGACGGTGTTATAGGCCCGCGCCAGACGGGTGATGGAATCCAGCAGGATGATGACGTCCTTCTTGTGCTCGACCAGACGCTTCGCTTTCTCGATAACCATCTCCGCCACTTGCACGTGGCGCGCGGCCGGTTCGTCGAAAGTAGAAGAAATGACCTCACCACGAACCGATCGCTGCATTTCGGTGACTTCCTCCGGCCGCTCGTCTATCAGCAGGACCATCAGCACGCACTCGGGGTGGTTGGCGGTTATCGAGTGAGCGATCTGCTGAAGCATCACGGTTTTGCCGCTTTTCGGTGAAGACACGAGCAGCCCGCGCTGTCCCTTGCCTACCGGTGCAACCAGATCGATGACTCTTGCCGTGATGTCCTCGGTGGCACCGTTTCCCTGTTCGAGACGAATGCGCTCGTCCGGATGCAGGGGTGTCAGGTTTTCGAACAAAATCTTGTTCTTGGCCTCTTCCGGTGTCTGGAAATTAATGGTCTCTACTTTGAGCAGGGCAAAATAACGCTCCGATTCCTTCGGCGGCCGGATGAGGCCGGAAATGGTATCGCCGGTGCGCAGGCTGAACCTGCGAATCTGGCTTGGAGACACGTAAATATCGTCGGGCCCGGCCAGATAGGAACTGTCTGCGGAGCGCAGGAACCCGAATCCATCCTGCAGAATCTCGACGACTCCCTCCCCCACGATATCTTCGCCCTTTCGAGCCTGGGCTTTCAAGATCGCGAAAATCTGGTCTTGTTTTCGCATCCGACCGACACCATCTAACTTCATGGCACTGGCCATTTCAGCGAGTTCTGTGGGAGGTTTCTTCTTGAGTTCAGCTAGGGAAAGGGACATAGGATTATGGGGACATGGGATGAGAATGAGGTTCGGGGGACGCCGTGGAGCGTCGGAAAAGTTACCGGACCAAAAAGTTAGAGGACCAGAAAAGGAACCTGAATAAATAGCCAAGGGCTAAATTACTGGGCCGCTAAATTACTGGGCCAAGAAGATTAATGGACCAAAAAATTAGATTGAAAGTTGGTGTTGGGGAGAATTAGTAACTATTAATATTAAGATAGCACGTGCTGGACACGAGGTCCAGCACCCGATATTCACAGGATTTGTGGCACGGTTGCCTGAATTGGACTACCCATGTTGAGCTATAAGTTACCGTCGATAAACGCCGTAAGCTGGGACTTCGAAACTGCCCCGACTTTTGTAGCTTCCACGTTGCCTCCCTTGAACAGCATCAGGGTGGGTATGCCCCGTATTCCGTATTTGGGCGGTGTGTTGGGGTTATCATCGATGTTCAATTTGGCTACAGTGAGCTTATCGGAGTATTCTGAAGCCACTTCTTCTAGGACAGGCGCAATCATTTTGCAGGGGCCACACCATTCCGCCCAGTAATCCACCAAAACAGCGTGATCGCTCTGCAAAACCTCCTTTTCAAAACTGTCATCGGTGACGTGTACTATCTGCGACATATATTGTATTCGACCTCTGCTGATGGGGGAGGTATGGATTTTAGCCCCCCCGGATGCGTATTCCAATCGATTTTTCAGGACGCGCGAATTCCCGTGCATCTTGATTATTTAAGGCTTATTTAATGACCGAACACCATCTTTCTGACCAACAATTTACCGATTATGATTTGCCTGCCGAGCTGCAACAAGGCATCGAACAGGCCGCATTCCGGTATCTGACCCCAATCCAGGCAAGCGTCCTCCCACAACTCCTCGCCGGGCATGATGTGGCGGGCCAGGCCCAGACTGGAACAGGGAAAACAGCCGCCTTTCTTATAGCCATGTTCACTCGGTTGAAAAATGGCCGTAAAAAAGAAGGAGTGCATGGGCCCAGGGCTCTCATCCTCGCCCCCACCCGTGAACTCGCCATACAGATATACAAGGATGCACAAATGCTCGGCGGTGCGCTGCCATACAGGCTGACGCTCGCCTATGGCGGTACGGGGTATGAGTCACAGCGCCGTGAACTGGAGCAGGGTGCCGACGTCCTGATTGGAACTCCGGGAAGAATCATCGACTACTACAAGCAGCGCATCTTTTCGCTGGATGCTATCGAGGTCATGATACTAGATGAGGCTGACAGGATGTTCGACCTTGGCTTTATAAAAGACATTCGATTCCTGCTTAGGCGCATGCCGCCCCCGGAAGAACGATTGAACATGTTGTTTTCCGCAACTTTGTCACTGCGGGTTAATGAGCTTGCGTACGAGCACATGAACAATCCGCAAACCATCAAGATCGAATCGAGTTCGATGACCGTCGACGCCGTGGAAGAGCAGGTCTATTTTCCGGCCAACGAAGAAAAGATTCCATTGCTTATCGCGCTTCTCAAGGACATCGACCCGATCCGTACGCTGCTGTTCGTCAACACCAAGCACACCGCAGAATCCGTCGGCGCATGGCTGAGGGGAAATGGCCTCTCGACCGCCGTACTTTCCGGAGATGTGCCGCAGAAAAAGCGCGAGCGCCTGTTGCAGGAGTTTAAATCGGGCAAGATCGGCCTGCTGGTTGCAACCGACGTCGCGGCGAGGGGGTTGCATATTCCCGATGTCAGCCACGTGATCAATTTCGATCTTCCCCAGGACCCGGAAGACTATGTCCACAGGGTAGGGCGCACCGCGCGTGCGGGTGCCGGCGGGGATGCGATAAGCTTTGCATGCGAGACTCACGCGTTTTCATTGGGTGAAATCGAGCAGTTCATCGGCCACAAAATTCCCGTTGCCACTTATCATTCATCGGAGCTGCCGGTGCCGCTGAAGCCGGACTATGCCGGCAGCGGTGAGAGGCGCTCGCGTCCGAGCATGGGCAGAGACGGCAAAACCCGGAGCAGGAAGGGGCGAAAACCGGAAGCACGGGACAGCGCGGTTACCGACAGCGCCGCGGAGGTGCGGCGTGTGCCGGAGGCGCGGGACAAGACGGTTTCCGAAAGTGCCGCGGAGGTGCGGCGTGTGCCGGAGGCGCGGGACAAGACGGTTTCCGAAAGTGCCGCGCAGGTACGCCGCGTTGCGGAAGTCAACGAGCCGGATAACGAGCCGCCAGGCAAACCGGCGCGAACGACCGCTCGTGCCGGTCAACGCGAAACCCCGGCAGTTGGGTGACCCAGCCCTGTTGAGTCGGCACAGATGCCTGAACAGGCCTCTCGCAAAATCGCACTGATTCTGAGCGGAGGCGGCGCTCGCGC
>JAHEIO010000289.1 GCA_024639325.1 Gammaproteobacteria bacterium | reverse complement strand
CGGGATCGTCGATATTGAACACCGCGATAGACTGGCTGACACTGGCGTCCGGATGGAGCGGCGTATCGACCCAAAGGTTCTTGGAGTTGGGGTGGGACTTGACGAACAGCGAGCCGCCACCCTGACCCTTCAGCACCCGCACCACGCTCCATGCCTTGTCCGGATTGTTAACCGGGTCGGTACCAATATAGGTGATCTTTTCATTGCCGAGCGCGCTGGTGACCCACACCGGACCGTGCTCGGGGTCGACGATGTTGGCGCCGCGGCCGGGGTGGGGGATTTTATCGACGTCGATTAGTTTCTCCAGACGCTGCTCCTTGGCATCCACTACGGCGATTTTGTCTGATTTGTTCGCCGCGGTCAGGAAATACCGCTTGGTCGAGTCCCATCCGCCGTCGTGCAGGAAACGGGCGGCGCCAATGGTCGTTACCTGGAGGTTGTTTATGTCTTCGTAATTGACCAGCAGGATCTTACCGGTCTCTTTGACGTTGACGATGAATTCGGGATGTTCGTGCGACGCGACGATCGCCGCAACACGCGGCTCGGGGTGGTACTCCTGGGTGTCCACGGTCATGCCGCGGGTGGACACGATCTTGAGTGGTTCCAGGGTGTCGCCATCCATGATCACGTACTGGGGCGGCCAGTAGGTGCCGGCAATCGCGAACTTGTCCTCGAAGCCCTTATATTTGGAGGTCTCCACCGACCGGGCCTCCAGGCCGACTTTGATTTTTGCCACGGTGTCGGGTTTTTCCATCCACATATCGATCTGATTGATCAGCGCGTCCCGGCCGATAGTGTAGACATATCGTCCTGAAGCGGACAGCCGCGAGATGTGCACCGCGTAACCGGTATCGACGATGCCGATTATTTCCTTGGAATCACCGTCGATGAGCGCCACCTGACCCGAGTCGCGCAGCGTTACCGAAAACACGTTCTCGATATTGTAGTCGTTCATCTTTTTGGCGGGCCGGTCCTCCGGTTTGACTACGACCTGCCATGTCCCGCGCATCTCCTCGAGACCCCACTCAGGCGGCAGGGGCGGTTCGTGCTGCAGATAGCGGGCCATCATGTCGACTTCTTCGGTCGTCATTTCCCCGGACGAACCCCAGTTGGGCATGCCCGCCGGCGAACCGTAGGTAATAAATACCTTCAGGTACTCGCTCCCTCTCTCCCGGGTGATGTCCGTGGTGAGCGGCTTCCCGGTCGCACCCTTGCGCAGAACGCCGTGGCAACCGGCGCATCGTTCGAAGAAAATCTTTTTACTGTGGGAAAATTCGGAGAGCGACATTGGCGGGCCATCGGAATCGACCATGTCTTTGGTGGACTCGGGACTGATGCCGGAAGGCGCGCCTTCGTAACGTAATTCGGTTTCACCGACACCTTTCTTCGCCGTCTGGGCACTGGTGTTGATCGAGAATAGGCAGAAAAAAAACGCAGTGGCAAGTAACGCCAGGACAGGCTTGAGTGTATCGGCGCGCATGTTGAGATCCTCCTCTTGAGCGGGATTTGCACTGACCGGCGATTATGTACAACGCCTTTTTATATCTCATTGACTTTGATCAAGGGCGGGAACCCGGAATCAGGGTTGAATTGCGGCTCATCTGATTCCAGGGCGGTAAGGCTCCCGTCCAATCGACGTCAGGCATCTAAACACGCAACTGAGATTTCTTCAATGAACCTAGGAGCAACAATGAAACGAACCGCTTTGCCGCTGTTGGTGATTGCACTGTGCGCGCTGCCAGTTGCGGGGATCGCAAGCGATGATCTGGCTAAAAGCAAAAACTGTCTTGCCTGTCACTCGCTGGACAAAAAAATTCTCGGCCCCGCTTTCAAGGAGGTGGCGGCGAAATATCAAGGCGATGACGCCGCGGTGGACGCGCTCACGGAAAAAGTGATCAAGGGCGGGTCCGGAACCTGGGGTGCCGTGCCCATGCCCCCCAATCCTATGCTCAGCGAGGAAGACGCCAAAACCCTCGTCGTTTGGGTGCTTTCACTGCAATAGAAAAACCGCTTCGCGCCTGCGTAATATCAGGCGCGAAGCCACCCCCTGTTTCCTGATTAACCGTGCATTCAACCGCAACTGGGGGCTCAATCGCAAGAGTGATATAATTTACAACGGTTACCGTCAAACGGGTGTGCGATGGACCATTGTTCCCGGTTAGAAGTCGGTGGGCGTTATCGATCGGTGCGTTTTATGAATCCAGACAAACGCACCTCATCAGTTGCGGCAGCGGGGTTGTGCGCCGGCCTGCTCGTTTGCTCCCCCACGCTATATGATTCCGGAATACCATCAACTCACGCACCCACCGTGGACCACGTTGCCGCGGCCGTCTCCGACGGCCACTCGAGCAATTCCGCGCTGACACGGACAATAAGCATCAACACCGATTCGATGGCGCCAATGGCTGACGTGGCCCAGTCGGACGCGCGAGATTCATTCAGTCGTTTGCTGGGCAGCAACGAATTCGATGCTGCGATAGCACGATATGACTGGATCTATACCAACCACGAGCTGGAATTCAGCAAGACCTATCGGGACGAACTTCTGGACCACGCGTCCAGTCTCAATCAGGCAGGTAAATACGATCTTGCGGCCGCACTGCTCGAAGCCTACCTGGCGGTGTACTACACCG
>JAHEIO010000288.1 GCA_024639325.1 Gammaproteobacteria bacterium | reverse complement strand
TTGGCCATGTCTGAAAAGCGTGTTGTTCATTGGGCCATCAGGCGATCCCAGGCATCTTCGATGCGTTCCGGCTCTTTGCGAACCGATCGCGCGATGAACCACGAGGCATAGCCCGTCAGGTTCCTGGTTGCCGGGCCACGAAATGGACTCATGAACCGTTCGAAGCGGTCGTGAAGGCTATTGATGGTCTGGATATGGAATGCCTTGTCGATAACGAAGGGCCCCTTCTTCGCGTCGATGCGGTAATGCGGAACAGCGTGCTGTCTGGCGAAAAAATCGTAGGCTGGGTCGCGGTCGCTGCACAGGACCGCATCTCGGCGTAGGCATCGTGCGAGTACGGCCATTAGTGGCGGTGCGCTGTGATCGGGCAAAACGTCCGCGCGTCGGGCGCCCGCACGATCCGCCATCGTGATGACCGGGATCTGGTACTTGGAGATGCCGGCCGGCAGTTTCGTTCCGGTCAGTTTGTAGTCCACCCAGCGCATCCGATCCGGCTTCGGGTGATTGACTGGATCGCGCTCATGCCGGACCCACTCGCGCGAACCTTTGCGGGATTCCCGAAAGAACTTCTCATCCACTTCCACCACGCCGCCGAAATCGGATGCGCCACAATTGCTGAGGGCGCGAACGATCTTCTGACGCCATCGCCAGACGGTCATCTTGTCAAGACCGAGCGCCTCGCCCAGTCGGCGACATGAGCGGGGATGGTCGCAGAACATGTCTGTGAGAACCTCGTGAAAGCGGGCCGGCGAATGGACCCCGGCCAATGCCGTGCCGGTCGTCGACGAAAAAGTGCGGCTGCACGATGAACAGCGCATCCGCTGGACACCAGTCCGCGTCGAGCCCCAACGCCTCGCCTTGTCCTGCCCGCAATGCGGGCAGGCAATAACTCCCTCTCTGCGCTTCTCGATCATGCCGAGCGCCTGCATCTGAGCGTCGAGAGAGTTCAGCGCCGTCCATAGCTCTTTCAGCTGCGGCCCTGTCAGTTCAACGAGCGCCGCGCACAGCCTCCTGAACAATTTGACGTCCATGATCACCTCCTGAATCCCATGCCGCGCGAAGCACCGCGCATGCCACCAGGATATCAGAACAAACCAGAAACAACACGTTTTTCAGACATGGCCAAGCTAATTGAGTGATATCAGCCGTTTGTGGTTCATTCGAATTGTCAAAGATTCGAAGCAGATCACCATGGTTTGGACCGACATTAGCCGCCCACGCTATCAGCGTGTTGACACGCGCTGTCCAAGTGATTGCCTTGATGAAGAATGGGCTTTGATTGACCCTTTTCTTCCTGTACCGAAGCGAGTTGGCAGGCCACGCACCACCAAGCTGCGTGCTGTCTGGGATGCCAGTCAGTATAAGGCTTCAAGCGGTTGTCAGGGGCAATGATCACCAATGACTTCCCGCCTCCGTCAACCGGACACCGGTATTTCTATGACTGGCGGGACAGCGGCCTGTTTCACCGTATCCATTCCTGCGCTAGTGATGGGTGCACGGGAAGTGGAGGGGCATGAAGCCTCACCAACAGCCGGTGTGATCGACAGCCAAAGCGTCAAAACCACTGAAAGTGGTGGGGTTTGCGGTTATGATGCTGGCAAGAAGATCAACGGCCGCAAGCGTCACATTATCACCGATACGATTGGCCTTTTGATCGGCTTCGTCATTCACCGAGCCAATATCCAGGATCGTGACGCGGCATCAATTGTCCTCAAGTCCATTCGCGACACGCATCCATGGCTGCGCCATGTCTTTGCAGATGGTGGCTATGGGGGAGCGAAACTGCGGCGCGCTGTGGAGAAGATCAGCTGCTCGACGATGGAGATCGTCAAGCGATCTGACTCGGCAAAGGGTTTTGAGGTTATCCCACGCCGCTGGATGGTCGAACGCACCTTCGCATGGCTGAAGCGCTGTCGCAGACTTGCAACAGATTGGGAGAAATCAATCCAGTCAGCCGAAAGCTGGCTCCTCGTAGCGCACATCAAAATCGTCACAAGACGGATCGCAAGACTCTCAAATCATTGAACGAGTTTCGTGTTGAACACTTAGCACGCCGCATCCTGTCCGTATTCTCCCCGAGTCACGATGTCATAATCACTTTTTAAGCTCCGATTTGCGCCGCGGTGATGGTTTGATATCGTTTTGTGAACATTGCTTTCACCGCTGGGCTACCGATGTATGAATTATTGATTCCTTCACAGATGGCGTTGGCGGATAGTCTGACAATTCAGGACGGAATTCCCGGTATTCAACTGATGGAAAACGCGGGAAAGGCAATTGTCGAAACCGTCAACCAGCACTTTCCACACGCTCAAGGTTTTTTGTTCGTCTGTGGCATCGGCAATAATGGTGGTGATGGTTTTGTTGCGGCCCGCCTTCTTGCCGACCGGGGCAAAAAAACCGAGATATTCATCATTGGCGATAAAGCGCGCATTTCGGGTGATGCTGCGTTGGCCCTGGAAAAACTTGGCGAGTCGAGGCTGCTAAATAGGCGACCGGACTTTGCCAACTATGATGTCATTATCGATGCTCTTTTCGGGGCCGGACTGGATCGTCCGGTCGAAGGTGAATTTGCCGATGCCATCGCAGCGATGAACCAGAGCGACAGGCCCGTCCTTTCCGTTGATCTACCC
>JAHEIO010000287.1 GCA_024639325.1 Gammaproteobacteria bacterium | reverse complement strand
ACGATGATCGAGACGAGGACATCCCTGGTCTCGTTGTCTACCGCTTCTATGGCCCCTTGTTCTTCGCCAATGTGAATTACTTTATTGAGCGCCTACAGGGCTTCATCGATGATCCGGAACAACGTGTGCGCCGGATCGTGATAGACGCCAGAGCGATTCCCTCGGTTGACTACACGGCGCTGGAAAAGCTGCGACCGTTTCTCAAGAAGCTCAAGGACCAGGGGCTTGAACTGGCGATCGCCAGGGCCCATCTTCCCTTGCGCGAGTTGACCCTGCAGTCGGGAATGGAGCCCATCTTCGCTGATGACGAGATCTATGTGCGCGTCACGGATGCGGTGAGAGACTTTCACGAAGATCACGCCGACGTGGCACGCTGAACGTATTGAGTTAAGCCAGTATGAAAGGTCTTTTTCTGCAACTGAATCGCCTGCTCGCGACCATCGGCGGCTGCGGTTGGCCGCCGCTCTGACCGGCGAAAGGCATGGGAAGTGCAACCCGAAGACACGTTCACGTGCACATTATTCTCCGGGCTTTGGCCAGCCGCCACCGTGGCCGCGCCAATGGCATCGCAGCCCCGAGTTGTGGTCGTCGGGTAATCCGGCTCAGTCGCACAGTCCCCGCCACGGCAGGCTTACATATGAAGCGGTCATTCCGAATCGGTTTTCGAAGGTCAGGATCTAGCCGATTCCTCCCGTGACCATTGCTGTAGGGAAGGTCGGCTAATGGCTTATTCTGTTGAAAAACTCCGGGCTGCCCACTCAGAGAAAAAAGAAACTTCACGACAGCTTCGTTGGATAGAATTCATCACGTTGGAACCCGTCTAACAACGCTGTCGTGCGCGCAAATTGGCACCCATTTCGTGCTGCTCAAGAAGTACCGAGTTTTTCAACAGTATCCGCCAGGAACGGACGTTCCCAGCGCCTCACCATCCGACCTCAGAAACCGTTACGCATCAGATACCGGGAAAGAGCGGTCCCGCCAAATAGCAGATATCTCCAGCAATCTAAGATATGCCCCACACCCTCAACTAGCGGTTGCGTCGGACTCCGCCCAGCAGTGCGCCGCCCACAGCGCCGGCAGCAGCACCTTTGCCCGCATCTCCCGCCACGGCACCGATCACGGCGCCTTTAGCCGCGCCCGTTGCGAGGTCGCGCCCGGCGGTCGTGTCCTTACCCGGTTTCTTAGTTACGCCGCCAAACAGCGCGCCGCCCACAGCGCCGGCAGCAGCACCTTTGCCCGCATCTCCGGCAATCGCGCCAACCACGGCTCCCTTTGCCGCGCCACCCAAGGTGTCCCCAGCGAGATCGCGGCCATGTACCGTGGCGCTCAGAAGCGCGAGCCCAAGCCATACCCCGGCTGGCAATACGTTTATCCCCATCTTTAGCCCCCCCTCAAGGTTAGCCTTGTGCAGACTGCTGCGCCGCTGGCTGTGCCGTTCGTTGTTCAACGCGGTAGACAGGAACCGAATATCAGGTACCCTACGCCCTCGGTCACGATCGACCCGGTCAAGATGCCGCTCGCCTTGTCGATCCTGATGCTCCAACCGCTGGTTCCCTCACTCCCGAGAAGGACCAAGAGATCGCCCTCACCACCGACACTCGCAATCGGCGACGAACGACGCTCACCGCCTCCCGTCGCGCTCTCGACGACCTTCTTGTCCGGATGGAACAGCATAAATACGGGCAGGTTCACAGCAGTCGCCGGGCCTTCGAGACATTCGCCGTCGTTATCGCAGCTAACTGTGTTGGTCAAAGCGCAAAGCATCGAAGACGCTTCCGCCGCCTGCTGGCCCGCGGCCGATACCGCCGATGCCGCATACATCATACCGGCGGAAATAATCTGATAGGTCAATTTCATCGATTTCCCCTTGCCAGGATCGTGAGGCCGAAATTTCTTCGGGCATTTTGGTTGCCTGCAAACCTCTTCGTCTCAGTACACCGTGTTTGCATACAAGACAAGCGGCCCCTTATGGACCTCCAGTATAAACACCTCTAGCCGGCTCCCCGCACAAGCCAGCCGACCATCAGCATCCCCTTGGATGCAAACATTGCGCGCGAAACCAACTTATAGAAATCTGGAGTCCGCAGCAACCACCCTCCTCTCACCAAAGACGGTGGGCTTCGTGTCGATAGAGCCCGTTAGATTTGCCAACCTGTGAACTGCTCTGCGCCGACCCTTGATTGTTGCAGTGCACTAGACCGTAGTCAGCCATATATGCCATCCGCGCAAGTGATCTGTCTGGTCCGGTTGTTATCCAAAACCAGCCGTAGGGACTAGTTGCCGTGCAGAAAGTTCTGGCCGAACCTTTTCCCGTGATGGTGGCTCAAGGGGTGTCCCGGTGTTTGTGAAGAAATTCAGCGGATTATGAACGGTCTGACAACGAGTGCCCACGGGAATCGGGGTGTTGGGTGCTTGCGGGAGAAGAGAGTGGGTCGCTTCGATTTTCGGTGGTCTGAAGGCAGAGAAAGCTGGCGCTTTCCAATGGGGCCGACAGGCATGATCCGTCCTCCATCGTGCATCCGGCAGCCCGATGACTGAAGAGGCGATAGAATCACCGATTGCGGCTGGCATCCTTGAGAAAGCCAGGGAGCCAATACGCAAACGGGTTTACCGGCATCAGTCCATATGGCCTGTTAG